>CAIWGR010000605.1 GCA_903912275.1 uncultured delta proteobacterium | reverse complement strand
TGCCGCAATAGCTGCGCCCTCGCTACCTGCGGCGACGGCATCCTCTGGCCCGGTGTCGAGGCCTGCGACGATGGAAACCGGAACGACGCAGACAGCTGCCGCAACGACTGCGCCCTCCCCACCTGTGGCGACGGCCTCGTCCAGACAGGCGAGGTCTGCGACGACGGCAACCGCAGCAACACCGACCGATGCCTGACCACCTGCGTCGCCGCCTCCTGCGGAGACGGCATCGCGCAGACGGGCGAGGCCTGCGACGACGGCAACCGCGACGACCACGACGCCTGCCGCAATAGCTGCGCCCTCGCTACCTGCGGCGACGGCATCCTCTGGCCCGGTGTCGAGGCCTGCGACGATGGAAACCGGAACGACGCAGACAGCTGCCGCAACGACTGCGCCCTCCCCTGACCGGCACCGTTGCAGTTCTGCACAACCCCGCGGTCCTGCCCTTTCTACTTGCACGACCCCGATGCCACGGTAGACTAGAACGCGTTCTAATCTGAGCGCACCTGCGCCGACCGCCCATGGAGAATGCCATGTCGAAGTATCGCTTCAGCTTCCCGCCCTACCCGCTCGGCTGGTACCAGGTTGGTTACTCCGATGAGCTGCTCCCCAAGCAGGTTGTCCCGCTGGAGTACTTCGGCCGCCACATGGTCATGTTCCGCACCGAGTCCGGAAAGGTCTCCGTCCTCGACGCCTACTGCCCCCACCTCGGCGCCCACCTGGGCTATGGCGGAACGGTCGAAGGCGAGGATGTGCGCTGCCCCTTCCACGCCTGGAAGTTCAACTGTGAGGGCATGTGCACCTCGGTGCCCTACGGCAGCGAGAAGATCTCGCCCAAGGCCCGCATCGACACCTGGCATGTGGTCGAGATCAACGGCCTCATCATGGTCTGGTGGCACCCCGAAGGCGCTGCCCCGATGTTCGAAGTGCCCCTGCTCGAGGAGTATGGCCACGAGGACTGGACCACCTACGAGACCCGCCGCTGGAAGGTCCGGACCCGCAACCAGGAGATGGCGGAGAACGCGGTCGACACCGCCCACTTCCACTACCTGCACGGCACGCAGAACATGCCCAGCGCGACCATGTCGACCGAGGGCCCCATCATGCGGGCCCAGTCCACGACGGTCATGGAGACCCCGATGGGCTCCGTCGAAGGCGTGGTCAATGTCATGGCGCTCGGCTTCGGCTTCACCGTGGTCCGCTTCACCGGCCTGGTCGACACCATCCTGGTCAACTCGGTGACGGCGATTGACGAGGAATACTGCGACGTCCGCTTCTCTTTCATCGTCAAGAAGTCGGGCGGTCGCTCCATCACCAAGGGCATCGGAATGGCCTTTGTGAGAGAAATCGAACGGCAACTTGAACAAGATATCCCGATCTGGGAGAACAAGAAGCACGTGAAGCCTCCGATCTTGAGCGATGGGGACGGTCCGATTGGCAAGTACCGCGTTTGGTGCCGCCAGTTCTATACCGACCCCAACGCGCAGCCCTGACGGCTGGTAGCAGACTCCGACCGAAACCGTCCGGGGTGACCGAAACTGCTACTGGCCGTCAGGTGTCTGTGTTCTCTTACTCGCCGGTGAAGTTGGCCTTCCGCTTCTGCGCAAAGGCCATGGATCCCTCGCGGGCATCTTTGCTGCCGATGATCGGCCAGCCGATCTCGAGCTCCTTGGCGAGCGCCTGCTCCTCGGGCAGGTCGGCGCCAGCGCGGACCGACTTGAGGATGGCCTGCACCGCGAGCGGGCCGTTGTCTGCCAGGATGCCGGCCAGGCGGCGGGCCTCGGTGAGCGCCTCGCCGTCGGGGACAACGCGGCCGATGAGCCCCATGTCGAGTGCCTCCTGCGCGCCGAACGGCTCGCCGAGCAGCAGGATCTCGAGCGCCTTGGTGTAGGGCACCTGGCGGCGGAGACGGACGGTCGAGCCGCCGAGCGGGAAGAGGCCCCGCTTGGCCTCGGTGAGACCGAACTTGGCAGAGGCGCCGGCGACGCGGATGTCGGTGCCCTGCAGGATCTCCATGCCGCCTGCGTAGGCCACGCCCTCCACGGCTGCCACGAGCGGCTTCTTGAGGAGCTTGCTTCGGAGGAAGGCCTTCCAGTGGAGCTCGGGGTCGCCCCCCTTCTCCTTGTTGAAGCGGTCGTGCCAGGGATTGGCGGTCTGGTCGCCGTGCATCTCTTTGAGGTCGGCACCGGCCGAGAAGACGCCGCCGTTGCCGGTGAGGATGGCGACGCGGATGTCGCTGTCTTCCTCGATCTCGGCCCAGGCGTCGGCCAGGCGGGCGAGGGTCTCGAGGTTGAGGGCATTCTTGGCGGCCGGACGGTTGAATGTGACAGTCATGACATGACCGTCGCGGGAGGTAAGGAGTGCTGGTTCGCTCACAGTCTGGCTCCGGCGTTAAGGAGGTGATGAAGTTCACTTCCGTTGTTGACCATTGGAACATGTTCTAGCAAATTGGAACATGTTCTAGTCGAACACCAATACAGCGTTGAACGCCGCTACGGCAAGGAGTCGAAAGATGGAGAACCAGACCGCATCGCACGCCCTCCCCAAGATCGATATCTACGATCTCGACACCTACGCGAAGGGGGTGCCGCACGCAGACTTCACCGAGCTCCGCGCCCATGCGCCGGTCTCCTTCCACGGCGAGCCCGGTGGTCGTGGCTTCTGGGTCATCTCGAAGTACTCCGACGTCGTCGACATCTCGAAGAACCCGCGCGACTTCTCGTCGGCCCGCGGCGGCACCAACATCCCCGACTACGCAGAAGAGGATCTCTCGCAGATCCAGCTGCTGATGGTGAACATGGACCCGCCGCAGCATGCCCGCTTCCGCAAGCTGGTGGCCCGCGGCTTTACCCCGCGCATCGTGCAGCTGATGGAGCCCAAGATCCGGGCCGAGGTTGATGAGATCCTCAACGAGGTCATCGCCAAGGGCACGGGCGCCTGCGACTTCGTCCGCGACATCGCCGCCGAGCTCCCGCTCCGCGTCATCGCCGAGCTGCTCGGCGTGCCCCGCGAAGACCGCCAGAAGATTTTCGACTGGTCGAACCAGCTCATCGGCTTCGACGACCCGGAGTTCCAGACCTCGATCGAGGATGCGCGTCAGTCGGCGATGGAGATCTGGATGTATGCCAACTCGCTCGCCGAGGACCGCCTCGACAAGGATGGCACCGACCTGATCAGCGTGCTGATCAACTCGGAGATCGACGGCGAGAAGCTGTCGGAGATGGAGTTCGACGCCTTCTTCCTGCTGCTCTCGGTGGCCGGCAACGAGACGACCCGCAACGCCCTCTCGGGCGGCATGCTGGCGCTGCTCCAGAACCCCGACCAGATGGCGCTCATGCGCTCCAACCCGGAGCTCATCTCGCAGGCCGTCGAGGAGACCCTCCGCTGGGTGACCCCGGTCAACCACTTCCGCCGCACCGTCACGCGCGACCTCGAGGTACGCGGCGTGCCGATGAAGGAGAACGACAAGGTCGTCATCTTCTACTGCTCGGCCAACCGCGACGAAGAGGTCTTTGCCGACCCCTTCAAGTTCGACATCACGCGCAATCCGAACCCGCACCTTGCCTTCGGCGTGGGCGAGCACTTCTGCATGGGCGCCAGCCTGGCCCGGCTTGAGATGCGCATCCTCTTCGAGCAGCTCATCGCCCGCATGGACGACATCGAGCTGGCCGGCGATGTGCGCAAGCTGCGCTCCAACTTCATCAACGGCATCAAGACGATGCCGATCACCTTCCGCGGAGTCTAGTCCATGGCAAAGCGCAGTTCGTCGAAGAAGAACCCCTTTGTGGGGTATCCCAAGGGCTGGTTCGTCGTAGCCTTCTCCGACGAGCTGCCGGTCGCTGGCGTGCTGAAGATGAAGTACTTCGGCACCGAACTTGTCGCGTTCCGCGGCGAGTCCGGCACGGTGGCCATCCTCGACGCCTACTGCCCCCACCTGGGTGCCCATTTGGGTGCCGGCGGCAAGGTTGTCGGTGACACCATCGAGTGCCCCTTCCACGCCTGGAAGTTCAACCTCGGCGGCAAGTGCGTGGCCATCCCCTACGCCAAGACCGACCCGCCGAAGATCCCGGTGAAGGCCGTCACCCGCGCCTGGAACACGCTGGAGAAGAACGGCTGCATCTACCTCTGGCATGCACCGCTCGGCGGCCCGCCGGAGTGGGAGGTGCCGACGCTCGACGTATGGGGCGACGAGGCCTGGCTGCCCTGGAGCCACAGCAAGCTGCACATCAAGACCCACCCGCGTGAGATCCTGGAGAACGTGGTCGACAAGGGCCACTTCCCCCGCGTGCACAACACCAACATCACGAAGTTCGAGAACGAGTTCACCGACCTGCTGGCCATTCAGCGGAGCGGCGGCGTGGCCTACCCTGTGGGCGGCGGCAAGGATGAGTTTGAGATCACCGCGACCTACTACGGCCCCGGCTTCCAGGTGTCGCACATGGCGGGCGTGCTGCAGACGCGGCTGCTCAACGCCCATGTGCCGGTCGACGAGCACAGCCTCGATCTGCGCTTCGGCGTGATGATCAAGATTGTGGGCGGCAACGCCGAAAAGACGAAGGGCTTCGCCAGCCGCTATGTCGACAACCTCACGAAGGGCTTCCAAGAGGATGTGGCCATCTGGGAGAACAAGTGTTTCCGACAGGTGCCCGTGCTCTGCGATGGCGACGGTCCCATCATGAAGTTGCGCGAGTGGTATGCCGGCTTTTACGACGACAACCACCCCGCCGAGTAACGGCCGGGGCAGGGACACTGCAGAGGACAGCGCATGACAGCAGCACTGGAGGCCTTCCGCACCGAGGTGCGTGGATGGCTTGAGGCCAACGCCCCGCACGGGCTGCGTGGCACCCGCATGGGAAGGTTCGACGGCTACTGGGGTGGACGGCGGGGCAAGCCGACGGCCGACGAGGCTGTCTGGCTCGAGCGCATGCTCAGCCGCGGCTTCACGGCGCCCATGTGGCCCAAGGAGTATGGCGGCGGCGGCCTGAGCAAGGACGAGGCGCTGGTGCTCGACCAGGAGCTCATCCGGCTGGCCATGCCGCCCGCTGCGGTGGGCTTTGGCCTGACGATGCTGGGGCCCACGCTGCTGCATTTTGGCAACGCGGAGCAGAAGGCGGAGCACCTGCCGGCCATCGTCGACAATCGCGTCCGCTGGAGCCAGGGCTACTCGGAGCCGGGTGCCGGTTCGGACCTGGCCTCGCTGCAGATGAAGGCGGTGCAGGAGGGCGACGAGTTCGTCGTCACGGGCCAGAAGATCTGGACCTCGCATGCCGACAAGTCGGACTGGATTTTCTGCCTCGTGCGGACCGACCCTTCGGCGAAGAAGCAGCAGGGCATCTCGTTCTTGCTCATCGACCTGCAGAGCCGTGGCGTCTCGTCGCGGCCCATCAGCCTCATCAGCGGCTCGTCGCCCTTCTGTGAGGTCTTCATGGACGAGGTTCGGGTTCCTGCCCGCAACCTGGTCGGCAAGCTGAACGAGGGCTGGACCATCGCCAAGGCGCTGCTCGGCTTTGAGCGGACGATGATTGGCGATGCGATCGGCGGCCAGATGGCGCAGGC
>CAIWGR010000604.1 GCA_903912275.1 uncultured delta proteobacterium | reverse complement strand
TCGAGAATTGCCGAAGTCGATGATCAGGTCCAGTTCGGCGTCCACGGCATGCAGCTGCTTCCAAGTGATCTTCTGGATGATGCGCACGTGCTGTCCTAGCTGGATGCCGATTTCGTCATGGCGATCGAGACTACCGACCGAATCGGTATAGTAAGGCGAATAAGGCGTCGGATACTGTGCGAAATGTGCACGTTCGGCGGACGTAGGATTCGCCGGAGGCTCATAGCCCCAGCCGCGATAAGCATCGCCAACGTTCGTCTCAACCGCCAGCCAGACGCCCAACATGGTGAAATTACCATGCACGCAGCTACCGACCTTGCCACGGGCATAGGACTTCTCGCACGGATGCCAGCCGTTGAGTTTGAAGTCAGCCACCAGTTGCTGGAGCTCGGCGTTATTGTCCCAATCCACGACATCCCGGTTGTGCTCGACAATCGGTCTAAGCTCCGGAGGGACGTTGGTGACCTGCGACGATTCGATCGCCCTCAGAGGGAAGAAATACATCTGGAATCCTGAATCAGGCGTGAGAAGTAGCTCTTCCCGGCTGATGTTAGGATCACTGAGATCTGTCGGCGTAAACTTGTGCATGACGATTAGGAAAGCTGGGGGCGAAGGCCGCGCAGATCGTCGTCGCCATCCTGGGGCGGGCGCTTGGCCTCGGCGGGCTTGATGGCCTCGACGACGCCGAGGAATCCATCGATGATTGCGATATTGTGCGGTGAACGCTCAGACAGGTCGCCGTCCTCCCATCGCACCTGCTGATGGAGGAGCTGGACCGGATCCTGCGCTTCGGATGCTTGGACCATCATTACGCCCTTGCGCATGATGTTACCCATGGCGACGGAGAGCTCACGGCGAAGGGCTTTAGCCTCAGATGCGGAAGTGACGAAACCGAGTTCCTTCTCCATCCATTTGACAAGTTCGGCCGAGGGGCGCTGCTCGGAAAGCAGACGAAGCAACACAAGCGCGTCGGCTTCGCCATCCAGGCCGAAGGCCGACCAATCGAAGCCGTGCACGGTCTCCATCCGCTTGAGCACGGAGGCCTTCCAGGAATCCCAGATTCCATCGACATAGTCCCGGCGCTGCTGGAGCGTCAGTTTGGCGTAATTCAGGGGAAGCTTCTCGAGATCCTCCTCTTTGACGTAAGTCAGCTGGCGGATCCAGAACCCATAAAGCGAAGTCGCATCCTCGAACACGAAAAGGGTGCGCTCACGCGGCACGCGCTCAGACCAGTCGCGCAGATTCCGGCGGATAGCGTCCAGTACGCGCTTAAGCACCCGGCGCTGAAGGGCGCCGATGTCATCACCCGAAGGTAGCGCCTCCTCAAGCAGCTCCACGAGACGCTTGCGGTCGGCGGCGTCGATTTCGGAAAGCTTGGCACGGCGCTTGGAGCCATTGATGGCGGAAAGCTGCTGATCGAGGAAATAGCCCACTCCTCCATCCGCATCGGCGAGCATATGCTCGAAAGACTGCTTGGATTCTTCGGAAGCGAAGGCTCCCTGAAAAGAGGCGTCGTTGCGGATGAATTCGGCGGCAGAGGCGATAGACTGCGGGGTTCCCTGAATAGCCCCGCCAGTGAGGGTGAAGTCCTTGTAAGTGGTGGTGAACAGCTCCGAGTTCCCAGGGATGGTCAGCGGCTTCAATCGTCCAAGCATGTCGGAGAATACGGACTCCATCCCAGCTCCGCCCTGAATCTGAGACTTCGCGTTGATGACGGTAGCGAAGAAGGTCAGGCAAATCGACAAGGGGAGCGGCGGGCGAGAGGTCGCGGTCGAAGACAGTGGGTTGAACTTTTCGTCAATACACTTCCACCAATGCTCAACTCCAGCGGTAATCTGCTGTGGCTTGGCTGGAAAGGTGCCCGCCTTGACGAGGATACCAAATGCGTCGATGGCGACTTCCTGTGCGTAGCCAAGTACCATCGAGGCGGTCTTACCGCGCTTGAATACGCGCGTAAGCCAGAGCGGGTCGGCCGAAGGCTCAGACCGGGCGTCTAGCAGCGATGATGCCGTCGCGTTGGTATCCTGCAGCGCGACGCCCGGGAAATCCAAGATGTCGCAGGTCTCGACGAGCCTGAAGAAGGCATCCTTCTCGCCCGACGGAGACTTGACCGGAATCACGAGTTCACGGACGAGGGCCTGGAATGCCCCGAACTCCTGACCGGAGATCTCCACGGAAGGCGAACCGCATTCAATCAGCGTATCGCCGCCTTCGGAGCGGAAACCTATGCGCGATACCGCCTCACGGACGCGGGCGTCGTCGACGTTGCCAGTCGCCGCGAGCGAACGACGATAGGTATCGATATCCAACAGCAAAGAAGCTACCTGATAAGTGCAATAGACCTCTCCCCTGCCCCATTGGAGGCGGGCGGACTTGGCGCGAAGCTTTTCAAAAGTGTCAGAAATCGACGGGGCTTCGTCCCAGAGAAGCTGACGGGCGATACGCACGACCTCCTCGACGGAAGTCAGGGCCCGGGAGAACTCAAGAAAGTCCGACCTGATTGCCGGCCAATTCTTCTCGAGATTGATGTACCGGGTGTCGCGGGAAGAAATGAAGAGCTCGATGATGCGCATGAGCTCGCGCATGAGCTCGTAGGCCTCGCGATTAATCGCCGCACCCGGGGCAAGACGGTCCCGCAGGAAAGCCTCGTCGATTTTCTCACGGTCCCAGAAAGTGATTTGTCCGTCTGGCGCAGCATTCTTGCACTCGGTCAGATAACCGCACGCGAGGGCATGCATGATGTGCGAGACCGCGTTGAAACGGATTCGCACGGGATGCTTCGGATGGGGAACGAAGGACGAGGAGACGTAGCGGGTGACGCAACCGGAGGCGTCGGAACCATTATTGTAAGGATTAAGGACAGTAGCCTCGGGCGGACGTCCTTCGTAATTCAGGAACGATACTGGCTGGGAAGCATCCCAGGTGAGACTGGGACTGGTTGGTCCGGCGGGCCCGCGACCGCGATCCAAGTAACGGGC
>CAIWGR010000603.1 GCA_903912275.1 uncultured delta proteobacterium | reverse complement strand
TGCCGCTGCTGCTCGCGGCGGCGACCTCCTTCTCCAAGTTCAGCATCGTGCTCCTGCTGCTGCGCAACAGCGTTGGCAACGACCAGGTTCCGCCCACGCTGGTGGTATCGGCGGTGGCGCTCGTGCTGTCGCTCGTCGTGATGGCGCCACTGGTCGCGCTGCTCCCCGCAGACGGGCTTGCGAGCGCCTCCGGCAGCGGTGAAAACCTGCTGACCATGCTGCCCCGCCTCGCCACCCTCTTCGAGCCCTGGCGCGCCTTTCTGGAACTCAACGCCGGCGCCGAGGAGCGGGCGCTCTTCCTCAAACTCGGCCACCTCGCCGCAGACACGCCCGTCCTGCCCGCACACCTCGCGCTCGGTGCCTTCGCCATCACAGAGCTGAAGGAGGCCTTCCTCCTCGGCTTCGCCGTCGCCCTCCCCTTCCTGCTGGTGGACCTCGCAATCGCCGTGACGCTTCAGGCCATTGGGCTCGAGTCCATCCCGCACGCAACGGTCGCGCTGCCGGCCAAGATTCTGCTCTTCGTGGCGGCCGGCGGCTGGCTCCTGCTCACAGAGAATCTCGTCGTCGGCTACCTGCTGCCTGGTGGCCTGCCATGACGCTCAGCCAGCTCCTCACCGAGGCCTGCTGGGTGCTGCTCTGGCTCGCCGGTCCGGCGCTCGTTGGCGCGCTCACAGGCTCGCTCATCGCAGGGCTGATCGAGGCCAAGACGCAGGTGCGCGCGACCACCCTCTCGCTCGCGCTCCGGCTGCTGCTCGGCGGCGTGGCGCTCGTGCTCTCTGAGCCCTACTTCCTGCCCCGCCTCAAGCACCTTGCCGAGTTGGCGCTGGCCTTCGCCAAGGTGGGCAAGCCGTGAACGCGACCCCGCTTTTTGTGTTCGACACGGCGTTGCTGATGGCCTGCAGGCTGCTGCCCTGCGCACTGCTCTGGGGCCGATCGGAGTTCACGGGCGTGCCGGGTTGGTCGCTGCTTGCGGCGGCCGTGGCGCTCATCGTCGCGCTGGCGCCGGTGCACGCAGTGGCGGTGCCCTGCACGGCGGCCGCCGCCTCTGCGGAGCTCGCGATAGGCGCGGCGCTGGCCCTCGCCGGCTGGCTCTTCCTCGCCGTCGGTGCTGCCATCGGAGCCTGGAACGACCACGCGGCGGAGCACCGCGCCCCGGTCTGGCGCCGCCAGCTCCCACCGCTTCTGTTCGCGCTATGGGCGCTCGCAGGCGGCCCCGTTGTCCTCGTCTCGGAGCTCGATGCCTCGCTCGCCGCGATGCCCCTCGGGCAAAGCGCAGACGCCCTCGCGACCGCTCCGAGACGGCTGCTCTCGCTCCTTCCCCAGCTTGCGCTCGCAGGCGCCACCCTCTGCCTCCCCGTCGCGCTCCTGAAGCTCTCGTCGGCGCTCTTCGACGGGCTCGCGGCGCGCTGGAGCGGACACCCGATGCGACCAACCCGACCGCTCCTGCCCATCGCCATCGCACTGCTGCTCTTGCTGGCAGCATCGCACCTCGGTGACCGGGCCTTCCGCGTCCTCGGCGTTCGATGACCGGGCCGGCGCAGACACCGCCGACACGAAGCCGCAGAGCCCAGCTCGCTGCCCGCGGCTTCCTCCCCTACGAGCCCGCCGCAGTCTATGCGGCTGCAGGCTGCGGCACCCTGCTTCTGCTGGCCTCGAGCGGTGAGAGCTGGTTTGACGAGTGGCGGAACCTGCTCCAACGCGCAGCAGAGCCGCCCGTCGACCTCACCGCGCTTGCCGCATTGGCGCGGCACCTGATGCTGCGCTCGGTCGGTAGCCTCGTCGGCGTCTCACTGCTCTGCGGTTGGGGCGTCGGCTGGATGCAGCGCAGGCTGTCACCCCCCGCTGCGCATCGTTCGGATGGACCGATCGCGGCGGCGGAAACGGGCGCGCCACGCTGGTTCGCCGGACTCCTCGCGCTGGCAGCAATGCTGTCATTCGGCGGCGTCGCGCTGCTCCTGTCGACGGGCTACACCTATGGGACAGGACTTCGCGCATCGCGCTTGTCGCAAGGGGCCTGCGCAACACTCCTCTGCCTCGTTGCCGTCGACCTGCTTGCGACGGCGGCCCTCAGCGCCTGGCGCCACAAACGGTTCGACCGGGATCAGGCCATGAGCCGCGCAGAGGTCGAAGAGGAACGACGGGCCGAGGAGGGAACCCCCTCCGCGCGGAGCGAGGTGGCGGCCCGACGAGCGGCGGGGCGTTAGCGGCCCTGCTGGCCCTGCGCCCGCTTGATCTCGTCTTCGGTCAGGCCGCGCTGACCGGAGATGACGATGCTCTGCGAGCGCCGGCTGCCGACGTCCAGCGCATTGACATGGACGATGCCGTCGCGGTCGATCTGGAAGGTGACCTCGATGCGGTTTGCACCGGCCGGCGCAGGCGGCAATTCCGCGAGGGTGAAGTTGCCAAGGAGCCGGTTCTCGGAGGCCACACGGCTCTCGCCCTGAAGCACCTCAATCGTGACGAACTCCTGGTCATCCTCGGTGGTCTGGAAGACCTTCTTGCGCTGCGTCGGGATGGGGCTGTTACGCGTGATGATCGAAGACATCATCCCGCCGGCCACGCGAATGCCGAGCGTGAGCGGCGTCACGTCGAGGAGGACGACCTCGCTGACTTCGCCTCCGACGATTCCACCCTGGATGGCGGCACCCTCGGCGATGGCCTCGTCGGGGTTGATGCTCTTGTTCGGACGGCGCCCGAAGATGCGGGCAACGCGCTCCTGCACGCTGGGCATGCGCGACATGCCACCTACAAGGAGGACATCGTCGATCTCGTCGGGCCTGACTCCGGCGTCACCGAATGCTGTCTCGCAGGGCAGCTCAAGCCGGTCGACGAGCGCCGTCGTCAGTTCGTTCAGCTCCACCCGCGTGAGCGTGTAGGTGAGGTGACGTGGGCCGGTCTCGTCGACCGCGAGGAAGGGGAGATTGATGTTGGTCTCGTTGAGCGACGAGAGCTCGCACTTGGCCGCCTCGGAGGCCTCGCGCAGGCGCTGAAGCGCCATCTTGTCTGCGGCAATGTTGATGCCGGTGCGCTCTTCGAAGACTGCCACAAGACGCCGGAGGATGGCGCGGTCGAAGTCATCCCCGCCGAGGGCGTTATCGCCGCAGGTCGCGATGACCTCGTAGACGCCGCTGCGCAGCCGCAGGATGGAGACGTCGAAGGTGCCGCCGCCCAGGTCGAAGACGGCGATGCAGGCGTTGGCCTTTGCGTTGGAGCCGTAGGCGAGCGCGGCGGCCGTGGGCTCATTGATGATTCGCTTGACGTCGAGACCTGCGATTCGGCCGGCATCCTTCGTTGCCTGCCGCATGGCGTCGTCGAAGTAGGCGGGGACAGTGATGACCGCCTCGGTGACCGGCTCGCCGAAATAGTCTTCTGCGGTCGACTTCATCTTCTGAAGCACGAAGGCCGAAATCTCCTGCGGCGAGTAGTCCTGCCCGTTGATGGTGATGAGGCAGTCGCCGTTGGCCGCGTCCGTGATCCGGTAGGGTAGCAGCCCCTTGATTTCGTCCACCTCGGCCGAGTCGAACTTGCGCCCGATGAGGCGTTTCACGCCGGAGATGGTGCGCTCCGGGTTGATGATGGCCTGCCGCTTGGCCTGCTGCCCGACAAGCCGCTCACGGTTCTCCGTGATGGCGACCACCGATGGGGTGGTGCGAGCGCCCTCCGCATTCGGCAGTACGATGGGTTCGTTCCCCTCAATCACCGCGACGCACGAATTCGTGGTCCCGAGATCGATCCCGATGATTCTGCCCATGGATGACACTTACGCGGAGGGGAACACAACGCTCCCGAGAGACGGTTAACCCGGCTTCTTGGGGGTGAGGAGGCGGTCGAGGAAACTGGCCGGCTTCTTTGCCTTGTCGAACTGCTGGCGCAGATGGCGAACCCAACGGTTGGCCTCCTGGTTGTTGCCATCAATGTCGGTGGCCTGACGGTAACAGGAGAGCGCCTCGGCGTAGTTCTCTTCGGCGCGGGCGAGATGGCCCAGCAGCAAGGCAGCCGAGCTACGCAGATGGGGCTCAACGAGCTCCTCGAGCGCCTTTTCGATCTGCTTCTTCGCAGTCCG
The DNA here is from genome assembly GCA_903912275.1 of uncultured delta proteobacterium. Lineage (GTDB taxonomy): Bacteria > Myxococcota_A > Bradymonadia > REDH01 > REDH01 > CAIWGR01. The sequence goes on along the minus strand of CAIWGR010000603.1, from coordinate 13,177 downwards.
AGCATCGAGCTTCTTGCGCATTACCAGCAGGTAGGCCTCGTGCGCTTCGACGAGCGGGCCAGATGCGCCCTTCTGACGCGCTGCCACCAGCATGTCCCACGCCTTGTCCACTGCACCCGTCTCCAGCACCTTCTGGGCGTTCCGGAAGAGCTGATCGCCGCTCGCCCTGCCAACGGCAGGAGCGGCCGCCCGTGGCGCTGCCTGCGACACGGCCGCGCTCGGCGTCGCAGCCATCGCCACGGTCCGCGCCATCGAAGGATGCGACGAGACCAGAGGCGCTGGCCCCGTTCGAACGGTCGGATTGGCCGTCGATTGCTGCGCACCCACCCGGGGATGAACACCTGACTGGGTAGGCGAGGCGCCACCGCTACGGCGGGCCTGCTCCAGCGCCTCCTGCGCCGACGAAACTCTGGCCTCCGCAGGACGCGGTACAACCTGCCTCGTGACAGTGCTCGAAGGGGCAACGGAAGGCAGTGCAGGGTTGGATCCCTGCACAGCAAAGCCCGCGGCCTGCCCCACCCCCGCATCAGGTCGCGAGCGCTCGAGCCCGCCAAGAATGCCTTGAAGATCGCGCAGCCGCACGAACAGCGCATCGGCCTCTGCTCGCACCGATGCGTGGTTCGACCGACCGAACCGATCGGGATGGAACTCGCGTACAAGCTCGTAGTACCGGCGCTCCACCGCCGCGACACCACAGCCAGGCGCCAGCCCAAAGGCGGCGTAGGGGTCTGACTTGCCGAAACGGGCCTGCAGCTCGTCGAGCTGGTTCAACACAGCAATCGAGCTGGAAGAGGCTGACCCGATTGCTTCGGACCCTGCGACGCCGTCGTCAGAGACAGCGAAGCCACCGGCAGCCTTCGCCCGACGGAGCACCACCGCTACAGGCTGCGACGGGACCTCGGGCAGGAAGACAATGCCGCCGAGGCTCCAGCAGATTTGCGCATACTGCATAGTCGCATCCACATTGCCCGCCGCGCGGGCGAGCAGCTGCTCGAGCGTTGCACTGCCCGTCGCCGCATCGAGGAAACGGGCCAGCTCGGCGCTCGACTCACGCAGGATAGCGAGCGAGTCGCTTGTGCTCGCAACCACCGGGTAACTGGAAAAGTGCCGTACGAGGGAGGAGGCGATTTCGTTGATGCTCGCGTGCCGCTGCACGCTACGCAGAACCACAGACGCTGCGTTCCCGAAGCCATAAAACCGGGGGCGCGAAACCGGCCCGCTGACGAACTCGTAGTGGCCGGCGTTCCAGGTGATGACCGAGAAGAGTTTCGCCTCGTCCGCGGTGCTCACAGGCTGGTCCAGACGACCGACTTCACCGTCGGAGACCACGAAGTGCCTCTCGACGCTGCCATTGCGAAGCAGCAACTCGCCCGACCGCCGCGAGAGCCCGATGGCAAGCATGAGGCGAGAGAACACGAGCGGTGTGACCTCGCCCGAATCCAAGGAAGGAAGGTCTATCTGCACCTGCAGCGCGCCCTCCACTGCGAGCACCGTGCCGCTCGTAGGCGTGCTGCGAAGGAGGCTACCCGCAAGGAGGTCTTGCGCCTGCGCGTCCAACTCCAGAAACGCTTCACGCTCTCCTGTCACCGGCGCCTTGTCGCCCTCGGGCAGAGGTACCGTCTCGTAGTGGCCACTCGCAACGCTGCTGTCGCCGTAGAGGTCTTCCTGAAAACCGGGGTCATCTGGATCGAAGGGCGTGACGTCGTCGCTCACGCCCGCGGGATGCGACGGCGACATGGCGCCGGGCAGTGCAGACCTTGCAGCGCGCGTCCGTACCGCGTCGGCGCAGACCCTCGCGATCTCCTCGGAATCTTCAGACAGCAGACAAATCCCATCAAACCCATCGAGCGGGCCTTCGCAGGCCGAGAGCTCCTGCTGATCCGCAAAGGCCAACACACTCGGGATGCCCAACGCCTGAAGCGCCCATGGAGCGGAGGCCAGCGCCTCTTCGCCCTCACGCAACAGGGCGCGGAACCCAAGAAAGGCGATCGACGGCCCCTCTTCCACAACGGCCTCCATGAAGGAGGACCAGGAATCGGCCGTCCGAACATCCGCCCCTTCCAGACCCGAGAGGGCCTGAAGCAGGATGTCAGCGCGAGGATGTGAGAGAAGGCAAAGTATCTTCACGGTCGACCTCCGCGAAGGGTGCTAGCGGTTCGACCGCCACCTGTCGATCTGGTTTTTGTAGCTCCGCTGCTGCTCGCTTGGGAGCGTGGGGACCTTCTCCAGATAGCGCTGCAGGTCGCCAATCGCTCCCCCCGTATCGCCCGCCTGCGCCTTCGCGTAGGCCATCTTTTCGAGCACCCGCGGGGTCGACTCCGCCAGCCCGCCTGCCACCGCCTGCTGCAGATGCCCGAGGGCCTTGCCGTTCTCCGGAATCGGCAGCGCAAGATAGCAGAGGGCTGCGTAGTAGTGTGCCTCGGACTGCTTCGGATCGACCGCAATTGCGTGGTCCAGCCGCGCGATCGCACCCACGAAATCGCGCTCTTCGTAGAGCACGCGGCCGAGGAGCCACAGGGCCGGCGCATGTTCGGGCTGAAGGGTCAGCACGACCCCCAGATCGAGCTTGGCGAGAGCGTTCTGCTTGCGCGACTGGTAGATCTTCGCCCGCTCAAAAAAGACCTCGGGATTCTCCAGCGACCAGGCCGCATCCTGCTCGATGGCCTGTGTGTACTCCGCCATCGCCTGATCGCCCTGCACCCGCGCCATCGCCTGCCCGAGCCAGTAGTGGTACTCGCCCGACGGATTGCGCTGCGAGACCCGCGTAAGCGCGCTGATGGCCTCGTTGATGTGTCCAAGTTCGAGTTCGCAGCGCCCCACATGATAGAGCGCGCTATCCATGTTCGGGGCCTGTTCGAAGGCGCGAGCGAAGTTCTCGCGCGCCGACTGCCACGACTTGTTCTCCATGTGGGCGAGCCCGAGCTCAAAGAGATAGGCGGAATTCTTCGGCTCCGCCTCCAGCAGCTTGAGCAGTGTCTCGATGGCCTTATCCGCCTCACCGACGCCAATCATCGCGCTCGCCTGACGGAGCTTGACCCGGGGGCTGGCGACGCCGGCGGCGATCATCTCGTTCAACTCCTCGAGTGCCTCACTGAACTGCCGCGTGGCGATGAAGTGGCCGGCGAGGTTGATGCGAGCATCGGGGTTGCTGCGGTCGATGTTCAGCGCGGCCCGGAAGGCCGCCACGGCGCGGTTTGTCTCGCCCATCTCAAGGAAGGTCTCACCCACCTCGTTGGCCACCTCCGAGGAGGCACTGCCGACGCCGAGCGCCTCGTCGAGCCGCTTGCGTGCAGAGGGAAGATCGTTCGAGCGGAAGTCCAGCTCGGCAAGCCGGATGTAGGGCCGGAGATAGTTCGGGTCGGCCTGAATCGCCTTCTCATACTGGGCGCGCGCCTTGTCGAACTCCACCGCCTCTTCCTGCACGCGGCCCAACCAGTAGAGAAAGCGACCATCGCGCGGATACTGTGCGATCGCGGGTGGGAGCGCCTTCCGCAGCGCCACCCAGTCCTTCTTGCCGAACTCCGCCTTGATGAGGCCCAGCGTCGACTCGGGATCACCGGCCGAAAGCGCCGCGTTCTGCTTGAAGTGTTCCACGGCCCGGTCGAACTCGCCTGCGCGGAAGAACTGCTCGCCAAGTTCGCGGGTCGCACGCCGGTTGCGCGGGTCGGCCTGAAGCGCCGAGAGAAGGTTCTCAATCGCAAGCGGAGGCTGCATCCGAGCAACGGCGATGCTCGCAGCGAGCAGGTAGGTCTCGCAACGCTCCGGCTGGGTCATCGTCGCGGCGAGGTCTTCGATGGCCCGCGTCACACGGGTCTCTGCGTCGACCAGCTTTGCTTCGCGCAGCTGCGCTTCGGCCATGCCGACCACCGAGCGTACATGCTGCGGGTTCAGCGCGAGCGCCCTGGCAAAGGCCAGTTGCGCCTTGGCAGGGTCCTTCTCGGAGAGCGCGATCCAGCCAAGCCAGTAGTGGGGCGCGACAAACTTCGGGTCGAGCGATGTGGCCCGTTCGAGCGCCTCGATCGTCCCCTTCGGCAACTCGCGACTCACCTCGGCTTCGGCAGGCGCAGATGCGACCGCAGCAGCATCAGCCGCCGGCTCAACCTTATCCGCTGGCGCCCCTGCAGGCGCCTTGGCTGCCTCTGCAACTTTGGCGCTCGCGGGCGCCTTTCCGCTGCCCTCCGCAGCTCCCGAACCCTCTGCGACCGGCTTTGCCGCGCCCGCTGCGACCTTCGTTGCCTTGCCCGCCTTCGGCGGCGTGAGCGGCACTGTGAGATCGATGCCCCGGTAGATCTGAAGCCCGCCAATCGCCTGAAAGAGCGATGCAAAGGCCCGCAAGTTGGGGTCAGAGACACCCTCGAGCGTTGCCTTCGCCGTCTCATCTCTGCGAATCGCGAGATAGGCGCCGCGGGCCAGCCGCGTCAGGGGCGCATCTGCCGCCTTGAGCTGCCCGTTCCACTTCTCCAGATCCGCAAACAGGTCGCGCTGTTCCGGCTGCTCAGCGATGAGCAGCGCGGCCGCGATCATCACGCGGGCGCGCTCCTCGTCGGACCCGCCACGGGCGAGCACCTTGCGGCCATTGTCGACAAAGGACTGATAGGCCTTCGATGAGCCCGACTCCAGCTCCGAGAGCTGACCGAGCACAATCTTCGGCTGCTCCACCACCCGGTTCTGCGCCGCCTCGATCGCCGCGCGACGGGCGGCCTCCTCGGCCTGCTTCTGCTGGTAGACCGTGAACCCGTAGTAGCCGGCGCCGCCCAGGACGAGCAGCCCGACCGCGATCGCCAGCCAGGGCTTCTTGTTGCTCGACGGACGCGCAACCTTGCGCGTGCCGGTGGCCTGCCCTGCGCCGGCTCCGAAGTACTCGCCGTACTCATCCGGTGGGGCCTGCTCTTCTCCCACCTCGCCCGCTTCTGCAGGCTGCCCCCACGCATCAACCTCGCTGGCACCATCGGTCGGCTGATAGCTGTCGAAGCCGTCGAATCCGGCCGGCTGGTCGAAACCCGAGAGATAGGGTGTCGCGCCGGCTGTGTGCGCGGTGCCTGCATCAGGCGCGTCAAAGTCGTCAAAGTGGGCGCCGCTCGGAACCGTAGACGCCCCGAACACGGTAGCAGCACGAGCCGCCGCAACCGTTCGCGCGCCGCCACCACGCAGCTCCGCAGAGGGCGCGGCTTTGGCCTCGGCAGTCCCCGCCCAGATGGCATCGACGGAGGAAAAAGTATCCAGAATGTTCGCGCCTGCAGCCCGCGCAGAGGCCGGCAGTTCACCGCCGCCCATGGGCTCATCAAGCGGCTCACCGAAGTCGCCCACCAGCCCATCCAGCGTCTGGATGCTGCCCAGGGCCGCTCCCCGATTGGCCGGCAGCTCCGACGAGCCATCGCCCACCGACTCATCCGCAGCAACAAGCGTCACACCGCCCCCGCGCGGAAGCGAATCCACGGGCGTCGGAAGGTTGGAGATGCCACCCGCAGAGCGCGGCAGCTCCAGCGAGGCAGAACGGGGAAATTCGGGACCCGGACCGGCCGAGATCGGCAGGTCTTCCACCTCAAGCCCCAACGCCTCGACAACGCTCAGGTCGGCTTGGCCGAGGTGAGTGAAACCATGCGGCAGCGGGAGCTCTGCCGTCTTCGGAGCATCCGACTCGCGAACCGCGTCGAGCAGTTCAAGCGGCGCATCGGAAAAGGCGGTGAAGCCCTTCGGCGAAGGGAGCAAGAGCGACTCGCTCAGCGGCTCGTCCTCGAGATCGAGCAGCTCAGGCTCGTGGACCGGCTTCGGCGCGGGAACCTCCTGCGCTTCGGCAGTGAGATCGAGATCCAGGAGGTCGGCGAGGATGGAAGCCTCGGCCGGGAGCTCATCGATGTCCAAGTTCATCGTCGCGCCGCCTCGAACAGGCACCGCGCTATCGCCAAGCGAAAAGCCTGCCGGCAACTCCATTGCCATCGTGGCTGCACTGGTTGGCGAGGCGAGCGACTCGAGTTCGTCATCGCTCAACAGGCCGAGCGCATCGTCCGATTCGGCGGGTGAATCGACCGGGAGAACCAATGGCGAGCCGCCGTAAAGGGTCGCGCCCGAAGGGGCCTCGGCCGCCCGGAAGGCTGCACCAAGATCGGGGATCGCCACGATGGGGATCCAGAAACGACCGTCACGCGAGACCGACTCATCTCCCGTGTAGCGGCCGGCACGGATGGCACCGATGAGCGCGTCGGTGGCCATCGGACCTTCGACCTGCCCGTCCAGACCGCGGACGGAGAACTGCTCCTCGGCCGCCTGCGGAAGCCCCTCAAGCGCGGGCATGCCGATCATCGTCGCGCCATGGCCGCTCACGGGCTCGTCGGAGCCGGCCTCGGAACGCTCTGCACCATCATTCGGTCCACCGTGCTTGGTCGCCATCGTCGATTCCGTCTCCACTAGGTCGCGCCATCTGCGGGGGAACGCATCGTCAGAAGGTCGCGCCTTCTTCGACGCCTGCGCGAGCAGACTACCCTTGATGCTTGTCACCAACGGCCGGCCGAGCATACAACGAAACCTATGGAGTTGAACACAAAATCGCCCGCCGCCACGGCGGTTGGCAGCGACGTGATAGCGGAGGCTCCCGCTGCTCCCAGCCGACGTGAACTGCTCGGTGCGACCGCCGGCCTGCTCCTCCTCCTCCTCGCCTTTGACCTGCTCGGTCGAGCCGTCGGTTGGGTCGGAGGCAACCTCCTCGCCTTTGTCGCTGCAACGTTTCTGCTCCTACCGGATCTGATTTGGCCGGCAGGACGAACCCACCCGAGTCAGGCAGACAGGCCGCGTCGCGAGCAGCTGCAAGGGATTGCGCTTGGGCTGGCGCTCGCCGCCGTCGTCTTTGCCGGGTTCGTTCCGGGCTACCACCTCTGGAACACCCGCTTTGCAGAACGAAGCCTCGCACCAGCGGTCAGCGCTCTCCGGCAGCCGGCAAACGAGCTGAGCCTCCGCCCGACCGCGGCCGCGCCAGCCGACCTTACCCTCGAGCGCGACGGCCGCGACCTTCTCCTGCACTGGCAGCCCACCACCGCTTCCGCGCTCTCGCTCCAGAGCGACGGCCAGATCGAACGGGTATCGGGCACGCCACTGCCCGTGACCGCCGCAACCGGCTCCTTGAAGTTCGCGCTCCGCCCGGGAGAGCAGCTTGCCCTTCGACTGCGGGTGGAAGGTGCCCATGCACTCTCCGGCACCGTCACACCCGCGACCGACCTCTGGCTGGGAAGCGACGACGAGCGGAACGCGACCACCTTCACCATCCCCTACAACCTCCGCTGGATCCCCTGGATGATCCTCATGCAGGTCGTACTGGTCGCCATCCCGGAGGAGACCTTCTTCCGCGGCTACCTGCAGCGTCGGTTTGCGCGCCTCTGGCCCGCCGCCGGCTCCAAGCGGTTTTTCCACATCAGCGCAGCCAACCTCGCCAGCTCCGCAACCTTCGCCCTCGCCCACTTTGCCATCGGCTTTCATCCGACGCGCCTAGCGGTCTTCTTCCCTTCGCTGCTCTTCGGCAGACTGGCCGAAAAGACGGGAGGCATTGCCGCCTCCGTCACGCTTCATGTGTTATCGAACCTCATGATGCAGCTCGTCTCGACGCAGTATCTGCCGTGAGGACCCGGCTCGCAGGCGCCATGCTGATCGTGGCGTTGGGCTCTGCGGCCTGTCGTCGCGACGCTGCGTCGCACCCTGCTGCCAGCAATCCGAAGGCACGGCTGCTGCCACTGCCCCGGCCCGACGATGCCTTCACCATCGAGCGGGTCTCCGCCGTCGATGGCCGCTCGAAAACCTCCTCCGCGTCGACGACGGTGAGCTGGCGTTGGTCGGCCGACGCGCCCGACGGCATCGAACTGCTCCGCGTCGAAGGGCTCCACACAGAACTCTGGTGGCGCTCCGACAGCGGGCTGGCGGTCTGGGACGGCGACAACTGGCAGACCATCGAAGGCAGAGGCGCGGCGGCCGAGCCCGTGAGCAAAGACCGTGGGCAGCTTCGCGCAACCGTGACGACGGAGCAGGCGACAGGCTCCGGCGACCGCTCGGACGGCTGTCTCCGCCTTCGGCTTGCAGGCCGGGCAGCGGCCGACAACGAAAAGGCAGCACTCGTCCGGGTCGAGGAGCGACAGCTCTGCCCCGACCGCGGCGAAGTCACCATCGAGCTCACCGCCCGCGGCCCGCTCGGCGAGCTCCATGAGCGCTGGGTGCGGCGCTAGGGTCGGATGCGCCGCCACGAGGCCGGCGGAAGCGTCTCGCTGGTCGGCGGCGGCCCGACCGAGAGCACACACTGTGCACGACGGTTTGCAGCCTCATCGGTGTTGTCGTCGGTCTTCACCACCTGCCCGTTCTCGCCGAATCCGTAGACATGGACAGGCACCTTGAGCCCCCGCTTCATGAAGTAGCGGGCGAGCGATTCGGCGCGCGCATCGGAGAGCTTGCGGTTGTCTTCACCGGGCCCGACGGTGTCGGTGAAACCACCGATGTAGAGCTCGACGGCAACCCAGGTGGAGACCCGCGTGGCCGTCTCGGCGATCTGGTCGTAGAAGGCGGAGAGGACCGGAAGGTCGCCCTCCGGGATCACGGCGCTGCCCGTCGCGAAATGGATACCGGCAACGGTGTAATCAACGCGCCACGGGATGTACTGGCGTCCGATCCAGGCGCCCTCTTCGGAGAAGACCTTGAGGTCGATGGTCAGCACATGGCCGGCGGCCTGCGCCCAGCTCACTGGCAGGCGCGTGCCGGCCGGCTCACCCGCGAAGGTGACCGCCGTATCGGCCAGGATCTCACCCTTGTCGCCACGCACCTTGAGTTCAACATGGCCGGCCGGCGCGGTCAGCTCCAGCACCAGTTTCGCTCCCTCTACATCGTAGCTTCCGGGCACCAGCGTGAAGTCGAGCGGCTTTACCACCGGCACCTCGAAATCCATGGAGAGCGAGCCGGGCGCACCGGCGAACTTGCCCGAGACGAGGCAGCGGTAGGACTCCGTGCGATCGGAGGCGGGGAACTTGAGCGCGTGGGCCTGGTCAGTGCCCAGCTTGGCACGCTTTTCGCGGTAGACCTTCTTGTCGCGGAGCCGCGTCACCTCGATCGTCAGGTCGGTGATCTCGTCGTCCGCGAGGACGCGGACCTCGACGCCCTGATCCACGGTTCGCCAGTTCATCTCGACGGGGAGCCCCTCCGCGTAGGCCGTTGCGGCACCGAGCAGCGCGTAGACGGGCAGCGCACCAACAAGCAGCGCGCAGGCAAGCATGGAGCGGAGGATGAGCCGAGCCAGGTGAGACATGCGAAACTCCGCTGCAGACTAGGGCGAGGTGACTTTTTTGGCCCAGGCGAGGACGGTATCGTGCACCTTGTCGCCGTTGGCCGACAGCTTCTGGAGTTCCGGCGCGGGTGCGAAACGGTACTCCTCAGCAAGCGCCGCAAGTTTGAGTTCGATGGCCGAATGAACGGTCGAGGTGCCGGGACGCCCCACGTTGGGGACCTCGAGGTTCTGCTCGGTCTCGAGCGCGAAGGCGGAGTCGACCCAGCGGTAGCAGCGCACATCCCAGCTGCTGCTGTCGACGAGCGGGTTGATGGCCCTGTCCCATGCCTTCGCCTGCCGAAGCCAGACCCGAAAGAGCTGGTTGCCGTCGGCGGAGGTCCCTGTGAGTTTGAAACCGAGTTCACCGGGCTTTCCGCCCGGCGATTGGAGGAGTTGGAGCTGCTGCTTCATCGGGTAACTTCGGCGTTCAAAGGGTGGAACGAATCTGGAGAAGTTTGTCGTCCGCCACGCGGTAGAGGAGCGGGACGGCGCGGAGGCTGGGGAGCATCGCCTCGAGGCGGCGACACTCGTGGACCACGAATTCGACCACGTCGTGCTGCTCGTACAGCGTTGAGAAGCGGTCGAACTCGATGTTGGCAAAGTCGGCCGTGCATCCGCCGCGGGCGACGAGCCCCTCGACAAACTTGGCCCGCTTTCCGCTCACGCCCACCATGCCGCAGTCGGTGTGGGCGAGGAGTGCGATCTCCGTCACGCCGCCCACTGCAACTGCATACTGGACCTCAAAGTCGCTGTCGCGGAGGGTGCCGCCGGCTGAGCGGAGGATGTAGGCAAACTCGTTGGGGATGATGAGATCGGCCCGGTGGTCCATGCACATGCTGACGAGGAGCCTGGCCCGCGCGGTGGAGGTGGGCATGGAGTCTCGGCTGTCCGGCAGGTTGTGCCAGCGGAGCAGGTCGCCCACGGCGGTTCCGACGAGTTCGGGGAAGATGTCGGCAGGGTTGTTGACCTCGACCAACCGTGGGTCGTGCGGGTCGAGGGCCGTTGCGTGATGCTCTGCCATGGCGGAGGTGCGTGGGGGAGAGAGGAGGACTGGGGGCGGCGCTGACGGCCGATTCGGGATTGCATCCACACGCCACGCGTGAAAGAGAGGGCCGCTCCCGAGCCTGCAGAGTTACCTTACATGAGACGACCCTCGCCGCAACAGCATCGCGCCCTGCTAGCAGCCCTCGCCGTCGTGCTGCTTGCGACCGTCATGGGTTGCAGAAAGGAGCCGAAGCATCCGCCGCCGACACCGCCGCCGGCCATGCCGGCGCGCTCCGCCGCGCTGCCGCTGCAGGCCATTCTGCCGCGCGGTGTCACCGCGGCGGCCTGGCTCGACCTTGCGGCCGTGCGGCGCGACCCGCGGCTGCTGCGCATCTGGCAAGAGGTGGGCATGCCGGGCGGCGCGACCCGTGAGGGCGACCGCGAGCGACTCATGTCACAGGCCTCGGAGCTTGTGGTGGCCTGGTATGGCATGGACGGTTCGCGCCCGCTGCGGCTGCTGCGTGGCGCCTTCGTCCCTGCGCTCGAAGCGGACGGCGAGGGGAGCGGTCACAAGCCGGCGGCCGACTGGCGGGTCTGGAGCCCGACCGAGGACCTGCTTGTCGCCGGCGACCCGGAGCTGGTGCTCCAGTCCGGCGCACGGATCCGGATCGCACAGCCCGGAGCCGACGAGGCCTGGCGTGCGGCGGTCGCGGGCCCGCCGGCTGTCGCCAGAGCGGTCTTCGTGGCCGACCCCGCGCACGCCATCTGGCTGGCCACCCAGGTGGACTACAAAGAGATCACCGACCGCGCCGCTGACATCGCGCGCTTGGAGGCCTCCGCAACGCTTGGGCTCGGACTCGACCTGGTCGTCTCCGTCGTGCCGACGCAGCCAGCGCTCGGTGCTCGTGCGGCCGAGCTGGTGACCGCGCTTCTCGCGGTCGCGCGCGGGCTGGTCGAACAGGCGGAGGGTTCGGCGGGCTCCGGCGAGCCGGGACTGATCGCGGGGCTTCTCTCCAGCGTCCGCGTGGCGGCGCCGGCTGCAGACGGCAGTGTCCTCCTCTCGCTCGAGGTCAGCGGCGCCACGCTCGACCGGCTCGTGGAGGAACTGCTCACCTCTCCGCGGCCGGTATCCGCGCCCTCCAAACCGCCCCAGCCCGCACCGACACCCTCCGTGAGACCATGAGCTGCACGCCCCGCGAACTCGAAGCCTACCTCGCCACCCTCCTCGGCGTGAGCGCCTTTGCAGACTACTGCCCCAACGGCCTGCAGGTGGAGGGAGGGCGGCAGATTCGGCGCCTCGCCGTCGGCGTGACCGCAAACCTCGCCCTGCTCGAGACTGCCCGCGAGGCGGAGGCCGACGCCGTCCTCGTGCACCACGGCCTCTTCTGGAACAAGGACCCGCGCGTGCTCACGGGCTGGCGGGCGGCTCGGGTGCGGAGCCTGATGCAGGCAGACCAGTCCCTCTTTGCCTACCACCTGCCGCTCGACGCCCACGCCGAGTTTGGCAACAACGCCGGCATGCTTCGGGCCATGGCGCTGGAGCCGACAGAGCCGCTCACCGTTGACGGCATCGCGCTGGGCTTCGTCAGCCGCCTCTCGACCGCGATGACGGCGCTGGAGGTGATCGAGCGGGTGGAGGCGGTCACCGGCCGCGAGCCGCTGGTCTTCGGCGACCCGGACCAGCCCGTCGCAACCATTGGGATGATCTCGGGCGGAGGCGCGGGCTACTACGAGGCGGCACGGCGCGCAGGTGTCGACCTCTTCATCACGGGCGAGGCGGCGGAGTCGAGCCAGGCGATGAGCGAAGAGCTGGGCGGAATGTTCGTCGCCGCGGGCCACCACGCCACAGAACGCTTCGGTGTGGAGCTGCTTGGCAGGCACCTTGTCCAGACCTTCGGCGTGGAGCTGATGGTTATCGACATCGACAACCCTGTCTAAGCCCCGAACCGGCGCCGGAAGGATCGCGCAGCGAAACAAAACGGGGGCGGGGGTCGTTGCCCTTGTCTGCTTGCTTCAATAGGGTAGGCCGACGCCCCGATTTTGGGGGTAGAGACGAGAATGCCATGCGCCGTTCCTGGGCCCTTGTTCAGTACACCATCACCGCGCTGGCGCTCGTCGCCGGTTTTGCCCTCAGCCTTCGATTCAGCGACCGAGGCTATGTGCTGGACGCCGAGGCCGGCAGCCCACTCGCCACGGCGACGGTTACCGAGGGCGACTACGACCTGACGAGCCTCCGGCTGCTCAGCCGCGTCGCGCTCCAGGTGACCAACAGCTATGTTGAGCCAGACCGGATCGACGGCAAAAAGATGCTCGTGCGGGCCATCGACCGTGTGCAGAAGACGGTACCCGAGCTGGTCGCCATCTTCTCCTCCGACATGGACAAGAACCCCGACTCGGTTGAGATCCGCATCGGCACGCAGAAGAAGGTCTTCGACATCTCGAAGGTGCAATCGCCCTGGGAGGTCCCGCTTCACCTGCGCCAGATCTTCAGCTTCATCGGCCCCCACATCGACACCGAAGAGACCAAGCTGCAAGAGGTGGAGTATGCGGCGGTCAACGGCATGCTCGACACGCTGGACCCCCACACCACGCTGCTGACGCCCGATGTCTACGACGACATGAAGAACAGCAACCGCGGTAACTTCGGTGGACTGGGCATCGTCATCTCGATCCGCGGCGGCGAACTCACCGTTATTTCGCCCATGCCCGACACACCTGCGGGCCGCGCCGGCATCAAGCCGGGCGACAAGATCCTCAAGATCAACGAGGACTCGACCATCAACATGCCGCTGGACGAAGCGGTCGGCAGGCTCCGCGGACCGCCGGGCACCACCGTCACGGTGGAGTTCATGCGCCACGGCTGGTCGGAGGCCCACAAGTACACCTTCGAGCGCGAGGAGATCG
>CAIWGR010000602.1 GCA_903912275.1 uncultured delta proteobacterium | reverse complement strand
CGGCCTTCGCCGGAGCCTTCGCGGCGGGCTTGGCTGCGGCCTTCGCCGGAGCCTTCGCGGCGGGCTTGGCTGCGGCCTTGGGTGCGGGCTTTGATGACTTCTTGGGACTTGCGCTCATGGCGATTAGCTCCTCAATTTCCAGAACAATCTTGGCCGGTCGTGGGCAACAAAGCTGCTTCGCTCGGCCCACGAACCGCGGCATGAATCCACACTCGCGTTCAAAGTGCCAGCAAAATCGCCTTCTTCACGGAAGCACCACATCCAGCGCAAATGGGCCATGAAAGGTGCTGCGAATGTCTGACTGGGCACGAATCTGAATGCGACCAGCGTGCGCGAATCCATCTGCAAGCGTTGAGGTAAAGACAACATCGCCTGTCGACTGCGCGGCGATCATCGGCTCACCCGAAACCGAGCCGAAGGTAAGCACCGTACCATCGCCGTTCGGAATGTTGGTGCCTGTCCAAACCAAACCCGTGACATCGATGAGGCCCGTGTTCTCCACGACGGCCCTCACCAGCCAGGTCTCGCCAGCCTGCGCGATGCCGTCGCCATTTCCACCTGCCTCTTCCACACCCAAGGAGCGGAGAACGAGCGTGTCAGGCAGCACGAGCGGAACCTCCTCGACGATACCGAATGGAGCACCGCCGGAAGGCGTCGCAAGAAGCTGGAGCGACGGGAGCGCCTCGGTCGGCGCGACTGCTACGTCAAACCCAAACGTGAGCGTCACCGACGCGCCGGGCGTAAGCGTCTGCGCGGCAGGTAGGTCGCCGCGGAGGGTCAGGGTCGCGGAAGAGGGAGAGGCGCCGAAGGCGACATCGACTGCCGGTGCATCGCCCACATTTGCGAGACGGGCCGAGAGCGTCCAGGACTCGCCGGCCTCCACGAGCAGGTCGTCTCCGCTGCCGTCCGGCGTGAGTTCCAGGTTCGACCAACGCAGGTCGGCTGCCGCGACTGTCACCACGGGGACCTCGACGGAGGTGTCGACCGTCGAGAACCCGCCGGGCACAAAGGCCTCCAGGTCGATGACGGCGGTGCCAGAAGACGCGGTCGCTGCGATGCGGAAGGCAACCGTGACGGTTGTGGCCTCTGCCGGAACGACCGTCACTTCGCTGCTCGGCGTGCCGATCTCAATCTTCGGCGAGATGCTCGACAAACGGACAACCGCCGTCGCACCCGCTGCGTCTACGCCCTCGACGGCAAGATTGGCCACCACCTCCCAGCTCTCGCCAGGGTTGGCCTGGCCATCGCCGTTGCCAGAGACCTCTCGCGCGATCGCCGGCCCCTGCCAGCTCAGGCGGGCGCTCGAGGTGTTGCTGTCTGCCTCGGTGTCCCCGGCATCCTCGCTGCACGAAGCACCCGGGCACTGCCAGCCCGAGTTGGTGCAGAAGCAGAGCCGCTCGCAGCCGTCGACCGTGCCGGCCCACTGCTCGCCTACGCAACCGCAAGCAGCGCCCGTCTCGGGCACCGTGTCGCCCGCGCAGGAGCTCTCCCCGGATCCCGCGTCGGTATCGGTCGGGGGGCTGTCGGAACAGGCGGCGAACAGCAGACAGAAGAGTCCCGCGACGATGCTCTCGGACCAACCCATCTTCATCTTCATCCTCCGGAATGGCACAGCAAGCGCGGAGCCACTCCGCGAACCCGCACGCCGTCTTCTGCGCGGCCTCAGCCTATAGCCAACCTTTGCAGATTCGCTCAAGGCAATACGCCTCGCCGCACGACTTCTCTGCTTGGAGTAGGACGAAGCGAAACGCTTGCGCGGGGGGCGGCGCGGTGTCAGTCATCGCAGCTGAAATCGAGAGGGCTCCACTGCCGGAGGCACTGTGTCGTCACTTCCCTTCATTCCTTCCATCGTCGACGGCGCCAATCTCGAAGAGACCGGCCGAGCAACCTTCGACGCGATTGACCCTGCAACGGGCCTCGTCACAGCCCGCGCGGTCGAGGCCAACGGCGCCGACATCGACCATGCTGTTGCGGCTGCAAAGCGAGCGGTTGCTGGCAGCTGGGGCCGCAGCACTGCAACGGAGCGGGTGGCCATGCTACGGCGGATCGCAGCGGGCATCCGTGCGCGTGCCGCCGCGTTCGTGGCCGCAGAGGTCCTCGACACAGGCAAGCCTGTCGCGCTTGCCTCGGCTCTCGACATCCCGCGCGGTGCAGCCAACTTCGACATCTATGCAGACCTCCTCGCCGCAGAGCACGAGGAGGTCTGGCGCGACGAACGGGCCGACGGCACCCGCGCGCTCCACTACAGCCACCGCCGCCCCATCGGCGTGGTCGCGGTGGTCTGCCCATGGAACCTCCCCTTCCTGCTCATGACCTGGAAGGTGGCGCCCGCGCTGGCCTGCGGAAACGCCGTCATCGTGAAGCCCTCTGAAGAGACGCCGCG
Organism: uncultured delta proteobacterium; assembly: GCA_903912275.1. Classification (GTDB taxonomy): domain Bacteria; phylum Myxococcota_A; class Bradymonadia; order REDH01; family REDH01; genus CAIWGR01. The sequence goes on along the minus strand of CAIWGR010000602.1, from coordinate 1,210 downwards.
CACGGCGGCGCTGCTTGCCGAGGTCATGCGCGACGCGGGGCTGCCCGACGGTGTCTATCAGGTGGTGCAGGGCTTCGGCCCGGGCTCCGCTGGCGAACTGCTCACGAGCCATCCCGGCGTCGATGCCATCACCTTCACGGGAGAGTCTCGTACGGGTGAGGCCATCATGCGGGCCGCCGCCAGCGGCCTGCGCCCCGTCTCCTTCGAGCTCGGCGGAAAGAACGCCGCCATCATCTTTGCCGACGCAGACCTCGACGCGGCCATCAAGGGGACAGCCCGCTCGGTGATGCTGAACTCGGGGCAGATCTGTCTCTGCACGGAGCGCATCCTTGTGCAGCGTTCTGTCTACGACCGCTTCGTCGAAGGGCTGGCTGCCGAGATGCGGAGCTGGAAAGCTGGCGACCCGCACGATCCCGCGACGCAGCTCGGGCCCCTCATCAGCGCCGGCCATCGCGACAAGGTGATGGGCTACGCGGCTGCCGCGATCCGGGACGGCGGCGCCGCGCTGGTGGGCGGAGGCATCCCCAACCTGCAGGCGCCCTGGAGCGGCGGATTCTACATGGAGCCCACGCTCTGGACGGGGCTCGCTGATGATGCCGCCTGTGTCCGCGAGGAGGTCTTCGGCCCCGTGTGCGCCGTCACACCCTTCGACTCCGAAGAAGAGGCAGTCGCACGGGCCAACGCCTCGGAGTATGGACTCTGTGCCGCCATCTGGACGCGCGATGTGGGTCGCGCACACCGCGTCGCCGCCGCTGTGGACGCCGGCATGGTCTGGATCAACACCTGGTATCTCCGCGACCTTCGCACGCCCTTCGGCGGCACCAAGCGAAGCGGAATCGGCCGCGAGGGCGGTCGACATTCCTTTGACTTCTATTCCGAGATCAAGACGATCGCGCTCCGTCTCGACGACACGAGTTCACGATGAAACTGCAACGCGAAGCCTTCATTCTGCCGGACCGTGCGCCGGCCCTTGCCCACTACCCGCACGCCCGCGGCGCCGGAGACTTTGTCTTTGTGTCCGGCATCTCATGCAGGCGGCCAGACAACAGCTACGAGGGCGTCTACCGGGGCGCGGACGGCACGGTATCGCTCGACATCCGCGAGCAGACACGGGCCGTTCTCGAGAACATCGCGACCATCCTCGCCGCCGCCGGCCTCGGGCTCGAGCATGTGGTCGACCTGACCACCTTTCTGGTCAACATGTCGGACT
>CAIWGR010000601.1 GCA_903912275.1 uncultured delta proteobacterium | reverse complement strand
CATCTGGCAGGGGAGAACGACCGCAACGGTGGTGACCCGGTTTCGGCCGATTGCGAAGCAAGCTCTGGTCAAGGTGCTTCGCGATGTGGTTCGTCGTTCGATCGCAGCGATCGACCACGGCGTCTCCGCACCTGCGGCTTTGGCACCAACGGAAACGAAGGCCATCGCACCGGAGCCCACGGCAACGGCTGAGATGCCTCCATCGGCCGATGCGGCTGTGATGACCACCCCGCGGGAGCTGGCGTGCTTCGACATCGCAAAATCTGTCTTCGATGCAATCCCCGCAGAGCGCCGGAAGTTTGCGGACAAGACGGCCAACAAGGTCGTTGAGGCAACCTTCACCTACCGAGACACGGCGAGCTACTTCAGCATCTTCGTCAACCGTGTGTCATCGTGGGTCGTCCGAATCTACATCGAACAACGCCGGCCCTACGTCGTGTTCGAGTTGCCGGGTGCGGAGGTTTCGGCGCTGGTCGGCACGACCTTTGAGGTCATCGATCAGCCGACCTACGAAACGACCCGCGTGAACATCAACAACGTTGATGATCTCGTTGCGCTGAAGCCCGTTATCCTTCGGGCAATCGAGAAGCGCCTCATCCCGTAAGATTGGGTTCGGCCTCGCCTGCGTAGTTCTAGAACCAACCCCTTCGGGGCCTTCTGGTTCGAGCGGCAGTTGGGGCGGGAGCGGTAGGCCAAAACGGTGAAGGGCCCCGAAACCGGAGCCCTCGTCACCGCCAAACGGGACTGCTTACTCGGCGGCGTCCGACGGCTGCGCGGCGGCTGCCAAGACAGGGAGCGAGGCTGCGACCACTTCGGCCAGGTCGAGCGTGGGCATCTCGTTGTCGCGCGCCTTGAGGCCGTCAGAAATCATGGTCATGCAGAAGGGGCAGTTGACCACGACCGCGTCTCCGCCGGCCGCGATGGCCATGTCGGAGCGGTGTACGTTGACCCGCTTGCCGGTGTGCTCTTCCATCCACATGCGGCCGCCACCGGCGCCACAGCAGAGGGCCTTGCGCTCCTTCCACTCCATCTCCTTGATCTCGGCGCCGGGCACCTGCGCGAGCGTCTGGCGCGGGTTGCTGTAGTCGTCGTTCCAGCGGCCGATGTAGCAGGAGTCGTGGTAGACATACTTCTTGTGGCTGTTGGCGGTCAGCGTGACCTTGCGCTCGCGGATGAGGTCGTTGAGCAGCTTGGTGTGGTGGATGACCTCGTAGTGGCCACCGACCTGCGGATACTCCTTCCCGATCGTGTGGAAGCAGTGGGGGCAGGTGGTGATGATCTTGGTCACCTTGTAGGTGTTCAGGATCTCGACGTTGGCGGTCGCCATGGCGTGGTAGAGATACTCGTTGCCGATGCGGCGGGCGGCGTCGCCCGTGCACTGCTCCTCGGGGCCGAGGATGGCGAAGCTGACGCCGGCCCGCTTGAGGATCTTGGCCATCGCCTGGGTGACCTTCTTCTGGCGGTCGTCGAAGGAGCCGGCGCAGCCAACCCAGAAGAGGTACTCGGGGGGCGTCTCGAGCTCCGACATGAGCGGGATGTCGAGCCCCTCGGCCCACTCCGCGCGGGTCCGGTTGGGCACGCCCCAGGGGTTCTGGCTGCGCTCCATGTTCTTGAAGGTGCGCGACACCTCGGGTGAGACGTCCGACTCGGTGAGGACGATGTAGCGGCGCATGTCGATGATGGTGTCGACATGCTCGATGTTGACCGGGCAGTTGGCCACGCAGGCGCCGCAGGTGGTGCAGGCCATCAGCTCTTCTTTGCTGATGATGCCGCCGGCGAGGAGGGGGAACTCATGGTCCTTCTTGCCCTCTTGGAGGACGATGCGGCCCTTCTCCTTG
>CAIWGR010000600.1 GCA_903912275.1 uncultured delta proteobacterium | reverse complement strand
TGCGAAGGCGGCGGCCCGCGGGTCGTCGACCGTCGGGCCGGTCCGACTGATCTCCATCGCGGCGAGGTCGCCAAGCTGGGTATCGACCGACTTCGGCAGCGACGCCACCGCACCATCCACGCCTGCACGAAGCCCCAGCGGGACCAACCAGACGAGCCCTGCCAGGACCACCGCCCCAATGAGCCAAAGCCCGCGCCCACGGCGACGGTCACGGTCGAGGCCGGACATCACTGCGTCGTGGGCTGCCTCAACGGTCGCGCCGCCCCGCTCACGGACCGCCTCAAGGAAGCCCTTGGCCTCCGAGAAGATGACCCGTCCCTCGGACGCACCGCGAAGAAAGACCACGCGACCGGAGTGACCGCCGAGCTCGATGCGCAGCCCGGCGTAGGGCAGTTCATAGGAGGCGCCCGAGGCGACGCGAGCCTCCACGCAACCCGTGCGGAAACGGATGACCGCCGCCGCTCTACCGCCTTCCAAGCCGGGGTCGAAGAGACCCCCGTCAAACTGCTCCAACTCGCCCATCGCCAGCCCTCGATTCCGTTGCCCGATCGCGCCGATCTTCTGCTACCTCTCGCAGCCGAACGCAACCACGGCATTACCAACCACGCCCTGCCCATGCTCCATTCCGTCCGCTCTCATCCTTCGCTGCTCTTTCTCTGTGTCGCAAACTCGGCCCGCTCTCAGATGGCAGAGGGACTCGCGCGCCAGCTCCTGCCACAGGCCCGCGTCCAGTCGGCCGGCTCGGCACCGACGCGTGTCAATCCACTCGCCATCGAGGCCATGGCGGAGCTCGGGATCTCGCTCACGGACCAGGCCTCCAAGTCGGTCAACGACGTCGACCCTGCCACCGTAGACCTCGTCATCACCCTCTGCGCCGAAGAGGTCTGCCCCCTCTTCCTCGGCGAGGCGGAGCGCCTCCACTGGCCGCTCCAGGACCCCGACCGCAAGCACGAGGCGCTGACCCACGAGGAGAGGCTCTCCCACTTCCGTGTGGCGCGGGATGAGATCCGCCGCCGTATCCTAGCGCTCGCCGCGGAGCGGGGCTGGCAGGCCTGAAGATTCACTCCTCGCCCGCGCGAAACTGGAGTAGGAGAACTCCAGCGCCATCGCTGGCGCCACAGCGATGCTGTCGCGACTGACCCAACCTGGAGGGAGCCTTGTCTGAACCGATTCACCCGAGCGCATCGACGACTTCGCCGATTTCAGCGGTACTCTGGAACATCTGCTGCCTCATGGGGCTCGGACAGTTCATGCTCGGGCAGCACGCCAAGGGCGCAGCCATATTCGTATTCAGCTACTTGATTGCCGGTGTATCCGTAGGCTTCGCAGTACCAATCCTCTGGATCGTCGTCGGTATGGACGCTTACGCCATCGCCTCCAAGCTCCAGCAGGGGCGCTCGGTCGGCCAGTGGGAGTTCTTTTAGCGCTACCTTTCCGGAGCCCATGTCTGACCGCATCATCCTCGACCCGCCCGGACCCGACCCCGCCTACATGGGGCTCTGGTCTGTCTTCTGCTGCATGATCCCCGGCTTAGGCCACTTCATCCTGGGACAGCACCTCAAGTCGGTGCTCATCCTGATTGTGAGTTACATGGCGATCTTCGCCGAGATGAAGGAGCTCGGCAAAGACAGCCACTTTGCGCTCATTCTGTGGGCGGTCTGGGCGGTAGATTGCGCCCAGCTCACCAGCCGTCTCAAGTCACAGGGATCGATCGGGCGATGGGACTGGTTCTGATCCCCAGAAGGGTGGAGTTGGGCCTGCTCGTTGTGGGACTGGTCACCGCGGCGCTGATGCCCACGCTCCCGCATGTGCCGCTCTGCTTTTACCACGCCCTCACGGGCCACGACTGCCCCGGCTGTGGCACCACCCGCGCCGTCTTCGCCATCCTGCACGGTCGCTTCGCCGCCGCGGCTGCCTTCAACCTGCTCGGCTATCTCGTCCTCGTCGTCGTCTTTCGACGCATGGTCACGCTGGCCAGACCAGAGACAGCGACGAGCTGGTTCAACAGCAGGCTCGCAGACAAGGTGCTGCTGGGCGCGATGATTTCGATCGCTGTCATCCAGTACGCCTACAAGCTGCTCCGCTAGGCGGCCGGTCCGGAACCCGCGCCGAACCAGGCCTCCACCTTCGCGTTGGCCGACGCCCGAACATCATCGTTCACGTAGAAGGCCACTGTGCTCAGCGCGGCAGTGATGACGGCCAGGTCGTCAGTGAAGCCGACCAGCGGGAGAAGGTCCGGTATCGCATCGATGGGCAGCACCAGATAGGCGAGCGCACCGATGACCGTCCGTTTCGCCCACGCCGGCGTCTCCGGCCGGCGAAGCACGTAGAAGAGCTGCAGCGCCTTCCGCACCACCTCCACGCCCGCACGCTTTGCCAGCCCCTGTACTGCCTCCAACCTCGGCGACT
>CAIWGR010000599.1 GCA_903912275.1 uncultured delta proteobacterium | reverse complement strand
CGCCTTCGACCCGAAGCCGAGCGATGGCTCCCTCCTCGGCCTCCACGAGGCCGTCGGCAACGCGCTCTCCACAGCGGGCTATCTCGCCTACGACCCCAAGCCGCTCTGGGTCGAGGCCTCCACCTTCCACGCCGTCGCCATGCACCTCGTCGCGGCAAGCGCGACCGGACCGCTCCCCTACCGCCACCTCGTCGTCGAGAGCGCAGAGACCTGGGATGCCCAGACCGAGCAGGACTTCCTCCGCGACTTCTTCTGGCTCCCGCTTCATGACAGCAGCGTCGACGCGCCTCCCTGCTTCTCCTTCGCGGGAGCCACGCCCCCGGCCTCGGTCCGCTACCTCCTTGGCAACGGCTGGTGGGGCGAGCTCGAGGCGGCCCTCATCGGCGATCTGGCCGAGGGAGCGCCGGGAGGCCCCAACGCCGATGCGATGCGACGCTCGCTCCACACCCGCCTCCACGAGCTCTCGCTCGACCCGGCCAGCGCCGCCGAGACCTACGACGCCCTCCTCATGGGACTGCCCCGCGAGACCGGCGCCACCTACCAGCCCGCCGCCACCCTGACCGCGCTCGGGCTCCTGCTCGGCGACGCCCTCAACGCCCGCGTTGGCGGCCTCGACTGGCGCACCGCCGACCCCTCCGAGGGGCGCGTGCTCGTCCTCGACGACACAAAGTGCCACGGATTTTTGCGGCCCGTCGACTTCACGGTAGAGGCCTATGCAGTGGCGCCGAAGCCGGTTGCCGCCCGATACCTCTCGTGGGCCGAGGAGCGAGTCAGCGCGTGCCGCCAGCAACCAAACCATCTCGCCCCAAGCCCGCCGCCTCCGCTCGAAAGTCCGCGGGCAAGAAAGGCAAGCCCGTAGCGGCCAAGAAGGGGCTCTTCCGCCGCCTCTGGTCCGGCACGCTCAGCGCGGTCGGCGGCTACTTCGACGAGTCCCGGAACGGCTGGAACATGGTCGCGCTCGTCGCCCCCCTCTTCGTGGTCTACCAGGTGGGTGTGCTCTTCACGAACGGCTGGCGCAACGGCGCAGACTTCGTCACCCCCAACCTCATCCGCCTCCTCAACCACGACGCCGTCTGGTACTTCGGCGTCAACGCGGCCGTCTTCGCGGTCTGTGCCGCGCTCTACTTCATGCGCCGCTCCCGCAAGGATCTGGCCGCACCCACACCCTGGTTCATGGTGTTCGAGAGCCTCACCTACGCCATCTCCATGGGCATGGTCGCAACCAAGGCGCTCCGCTACCTCGACATCCCCGAAGACCACTCCATCGCGGGCGCGGCGGGTGGCGAGGCCAAGACGGTCACCGACGCCATCGTGATGTCGGTCGGTGCCGGCGCGTACGAGGAGCTCCTCTTTCGCGTCATCCTCCTCGGCGGCCTGGTCTGGCTGCTCCGAAACCGCCACCCCGTGCTCAAGTATGGCCTCCCCATTCTGCTCAGCGCGCTCCTCTTTTCGGCCGCCCACCTCGTACCGCTGGGCGCCGAGCCCTGGAGCAACTTCCGCTTCGGCTACCGTCTTATCCTCGGGCTCATCCTCGGCCTGCTCTTCGTGAGCCGCGGCTTCGCGATTGCCGTCTATACCCACACCCTCTACGACATCATCGTGCTCGTCCCCCGGCTCCTGCTGGGCCTCTAGGAGTCGCTGTGCTTAACCTCTACCTCACGCTCGACGAGTGGATCTTCTTTGCCGCGCAGGTCATCACCGTCTTCGGCATCGGCGTCTGGCCCGATCTCTCGGCCCGCATCGCAAAGGCTCTCTCCAGCGCACCGCCGAAGGGCTAGTCGGCGGGCGCTGTCCGGTCGCGCAGGGTTGCAAAGAAGGCGGCCGCTTCGCGCAGCAGCGGGTGCAGGTCGCCGGCAAAGCGGATGCGGTCGAGGTCGCACCGCGACGCGAACATCAGCGCCCGAATCGCCAGACCTGTAGGTGCGTAGGGGTTCTGCGCGACCGAGCTCCGCACCTCCGCCTTTCGATTCCAGCGCGAAACCGCCATCACAGCTTCCAGCCGCTCTGCCCGGTTGGGGCGGGTAGAAACGAGCGTCACCACCTGCCGTTCGGTCAGGCGCGGGTTGGCGGCGAGTCGCTCGATGACCATCGGGTCGGGGTCGTCGAGCAGCCGCTCAAGCAGCGCTGTGTTCCAGCCTGCCGCCTCCGCCCGCCGCTCGCCGAGCGACTTGGAGCGGTCGCCCCCTCCCTTCGCACGGAGCAGGTCGATGGTCCGATAGGGGGGCGGGTCGAGCAGGAACCAGCCGAGCGCCTCGCAACCGCTTCGTCTTGCTTCAAGCTGCACGGCTTCGAGGGCGAGCGCCACCTTCCCTTCGGGCTTCAGCAGCGTCTCGAAGAGGGCAAACAGCACCTCGGCTGCCTCAAAATCACCGCTCAGCGCCGGCCCGAAGAGCGCCTCTAGGTGGGCCGCCGCTGTGGCCGCATCGACCGTCAGCAGGTGTCGCTCCATCTGCCGCCGCCGCAGCCCCACATCGCCCACGCTGAGTACCCGCCGGATCAGCGTCGAGAGCTGATACTGGTCGTCGTCCGGACGGGGCGGTTGCGTCACAGCCCCGACCCCTCCGGCCCCGACCCCTCCGGCCAGGTCGCCGACCGCCAGCAGGCCTCCGGAACAATCTGCTCAGCATCGAGGATGGTCGCCTTGATCGTCGCATCCTTCAGGTCACCCCCCTTCGGGACGATGGCCACCGCAGAGAAGGGGGGTGCGCTGCCCGGGCGCTACCTTCAGGCCTGCAGCCTGGCGCTCGAGCTGGTCGTAGGTCCGCGCCAGGGAGGCGCCATCTTGGATGGCCTCCAGCCCGGGCTGCTCCAGCAGCGCGCCCGCGGGAATGAGCCGGTCAACAAACACCTCGTCACGAAGCGAGGTCGCCGTCACGTGCAGGTAGATGCGCCGGAAGGTGGTCTCCGGACTCCGGTTGACGACAAAGCCCTCCACCACCACCAGCTCGGCACCTGTCTTGGTCAGATAGATGGACTGCTTCACCTCTGCGATCTCGAGCGCTGCCAGCCCACCCATCGGCACCTGAACCGGCGCCTTGCTCCGCAACGAGGGAGGCTGGGCCACCTCCTCCACCACCATCATCGCGCGGTCGAGCCGTCGCAGGTCGAGAAGACCGTCGTGCTGATAGGCGACCCAGAGCAGCCAGCCACCGATCAGGCAGACCAGCATCGCAAGCGCCGTCAGCGCCACCGTCACAGGGGGGAGCGACGCCTCGGCGATGGCCGCGACCCGCAGCGCCCCGTCGCGCTCCATCTCGGAAGAGAGCTCTGCCTCGGCCTCGTCGGCGGGGAGTGTCTGGTGGTTGGTGTCGGTCGAGGCGGCCTCGGAGAACCGGATGACCGAACGCTGTTGGGCCTCGTCCTGCGTTGCAGGGGGCCGGTCCCAGCCGAAGGCGACCGATGCATCGGCACGGAGCGGCCCGCTCGGCGCAGCCGGGCCCGGCGCTGCAGCAGGGCTCGTCGCGGGCGGGAAGGCTCTCAGGTTGGTGCTGCTCCGCCGATCCTGTCCGCCCTCCTGCAGCTCGTGCAGCAGGCTGCTGAAGGGTGGCGCTGTGGTGCTCGGGGGCCTCGGGCCAGGCCCGCTTGCGAATGCGGGGAGCGAGCTCGAAGAGCGCTGCGGTGGTCGCGGCGGCAGCGGTGCGCCCGGATGCGGCAGCGGCGGCGGTGCGACCGGAAGCGACCCGGAGCTCTCGCTTCCCGGCGCAGGGAAGCGGCTGCCCGCCCGCGGTCGACTTGGCCGCTCGTCTCCGACCGGTCGCACCAGGAAGTCGGCGCGGCAGTTCGGGCAGCGCATCTTCGAGCCAGGCTCGGCGATGAGCGCATCCGGCGCCTCAACAGATTCGAGACAGGCTGGGCAGAGGAGTTTCATCGGAGGCCGGGCAGAGAGCACTTTCGCTGTTAGGTCAAGGCAGAGCAGGCCTCAAGTTATCGCGCTTGTGCCAAAGTGTAGACGGTTCGCGCCGCTTGACAGTCGACCGAAGGTGGGAGAGGAAACATCTGGTTTCAAGCTCCATGACCAGACCTGTCGAGGCAGGCTGAGAACAAGAACGGCTTGACGGTGTGCTGTGTCCCTGCGGGCACGGCCTGCATGAGCTGTTCCCTCAGGTGCACATGAAGTTGATCAAGCGTTACAGCAACCGCAAACTCTACGACACCGAGCGTAGCTCCTACGTGACGCTCGAAGAGATCTCGCAGATGGTGCGCGACGGCTCCGAGCTCCGCATCGTCGACAACAAGTCGGGCGAAGACATCACCTCCGTGACGCTCGCGCAGATCGTCTTCGAGCAGGAGAAGAAGGACAAGCGGACCCTGCCCATGCAGGCGCTCCGCGACATGATCCGCTCACCCTCCGATTTCATCTCCCGCCTCAGCCGCGATGTCACCGACATGCGCGAAGATGCCAAGACGCAGGTCGAGAAGGTCAAGCGGACCGCCGCCCAGCAGCAGGCCGAGGTGGTGGCGCCCGTCCGTGAGTTCCTCGACTCCATCCCCCGCGCGCTCGAAGAGGTCCAGGCCCGCATCGACCTCCGCATCGGCGAGAGCTTCGAACAGCTCAAGCACCTGCCCGAGACCGTCGACCAGGTGAAGCGCCTCAAGGCCGAGGTCGCCCGACTTCAGAAGAAGCTCTCCGACGCAGACCGCCGCGCCAAGAACGACCGTGCGGAGTTCGACATCCAGCTCCGCCGGCTCGACATCCGGCTGAAGGCCCTCGAGACCAAGCCCAAGTAGGCAATCGCACGCCGCCGCCCCGCCTCGGAGCGCGGCGGCGGCCTGCCTAGAAGTCGGCGCCGATGCTCACCGATTGGCTCGTCACGGTATCCGAGAACTGCGACTGGTAGGTCAGGTCGAGCATCGCCCACTGAAAGCGGGCGCCGACCACCGCCACCGGCCGTGGCTCGGTGTCGAGCGAGAAGTTGACCTCAGGTTGGTTCCTGAGCGACTCGGTATCGCTCGCCACTGCTGGCCGCGGATCGTCCGGCGTGGTGTCGATGAGGCGGGAGGCCGAAAAGGGGAGGACCACACCATACCCGCCAAACGGCGTGAGGTTCACCACCGAGCCGATGCCGATGGGCAGCGAGAGCAGGGCGTCGATCTGCAGGTTGGTCAGCACCAGGTCGGAGCTGCCGAGCAGCGTGTTCAGGCCGCCGTGGATGGCGAGATCGGGGAGCGGCCAGAAGATGTCCTCGTGAAGCGCCCATTTGCCCTCCACGCCAACGGCCATGAGGTCGCTGTCGTCGAGCAGCGTGAGCACCGTACCCACCTCGAAGCTAAAGGGGAGCCCCTTGCGCACATGAATCTGCGTGGTCCCCATGGAAGCCGCCGGGTCGCTCGTCTTGTGCGCGAGAACCCAGGGGTTCTCCGCACCCTCCGTCTTCACATCGAAGTCGTTGAAGCTGCGATCAATCTGGAAGACGAAGCCGGCCACGCCGGGTGTATCGGCCGGCGCCACCCCCTTGATCGTCATCACCTCGCCAAGCTGACCGGCGAAGGAGCGGAAGGCCTTGTCCTTGGTCGAGGTTCCCAGGCAGTTGCCTGTCGAACCCTCCAGCACGCAGGTACCGAACCGCTGCAGCGTGAAGTTGTTCGACGCCTCGGCCGACGCAACGGGCAGCAGGAGCAGTACCGCGCCCGCCAGCAGTCGGCCGATCAGAGGGCCGTAGGTTCGCTGGCTGAGGTGGGCGCGCATGGCAGGCTCTCCGGGACGGGTTGAGTGGCCGATTGCTACCAAGCCGCGGCGAGATGCGTCAAGCAAAGGGCTACGATTCGTCTTCATACTGCCCGCGGAGCCGGTCGAGCACGCCGGCATCTTCCAGCGTGGTGGTGTCGCCGCGCGTTTCCCGCTTGGCCGCCACATCCTGCAGCAGCCGCCGCATGATTTTGCCAGACCGCGTCTTGGGCAGCGCATCGGTGAAGGTGAGGTCGTCCGGACGAGCCAGCGCGCCAATCTCCGAGGCCACATGCCGCCGCAGCTCGTCGGCCAGCTCGGGTGACTTCTGCACCGAGGCGAGCAGCGTCACGAAGGCCGCGATCGCCTGCCCCTTGAGGTCATCAGGCCGCCCTACCACTGCCGCCTCTGCCACCGCGGGATGCGACACCAGCGCCGACTCAATCTCCGCCGTCCCGAGCCGGTGGCCCGCAACATTGATGACGTCGTCGATCCGCCCCATGATCCAGATGTAGCCCCGCTCGTCGCGCCGAACGCCGTCGCCCGCAAAGTAGAGGCCGGGGATCTGCGACCAGTAGGCGGCCTTGAACCGCTCGTCGTCGCCCCAGATGGTGCGGATCATCGAGGGCCACGGCTTGCGGATGACCAGGAAACCACCCTCGCCGAGCGGCCGGCTGTTGCCCTCCATGTCGACAACATCGGCCATGATGCCCGGCAGCGGCAGCGTCGCGGTCCCCGGCACCAGCGGCGTGGCGCCCGGCAGCGGGCTGATCATGATCGAGCCCGTCTCGGTCTGCCACCAGGTGTCGACGATGGGGCAGCGTCCGCCGCCGATGACCCGGTGGTACCAGGTCCAGGCCTCCGGGTTGATCGGTTCGCCCACGCTGCCGAGCAGCCGCAGGCTCGAGAGGTCGTGTCGTGCGGGGTGTTCGTCGCCCCAGCGGATGAAGGCGCGGATGGCCGTCGGAGCCGTATAGAAAATCGTGACCTTGTAGCGGGCGATGATCTCCCAGAACCGGTCGGGCTCGGGGTGGTTGGGCGCCCCCTCATACATGACCGAGGTGGCCCCGTTGCTGAGCGGGCCGTAGACCACATAGCTGTGGCCGGTCACCCAGCCGATGTCGGCCGTGCACCAGAAGACATCGTCGTCGCGCAGGTCGAAGACCAGCCTGCTGCTGTAGGTGGCACCGAGCAGGTAGCCGCCCGTGGTGTGGAGCACCCCCTTCGGCTTCCCCGTGGAACCCGAGGTATAGAGGATGAAGAGCGGGTGCTCGCTGTCGAGCGCGGGCGCCTCGTGCATCGGCGAGGCGGCCTCCATGAGCGCCTCCCAGCGGTGGTCGCGGCCCTCGATGAAATTCACCGCGTGGCCCGTCCGCGTCAGCATGACCACATGCTCCACCGAGGGGCAGCCCCCATGCTCGGTGAGCGCCTCGTCCACCGCCCCCTTGAGCTCCACGATCTTGCCCCGCCGCCAGCCGCCATCGGCCGTCACGATGACCTTCGCCGTCGCATCGTTCACCCGGTCGCGGATCGCCTGCGCCGAGAAGCCCCCGAAGATGATGCTGTGGGTCGCACCCATGCGGGCGCAGGCGAGCATCGCCACCGACAGCTCGGGGACCATCGGCATGTAGAGCGCCACCCGGTCGCCGGCCACTACCCCCAGCGATTCGAGCGCGTTGGTGAAGCGGCAGACCTCCGTGTGCAGCTCCCGGTAGGTCAACGTGCGCCGGTCGCCCGGCTCCCCCTCCCAGATGATCGCGCTCTTGTGCTCCGTCGGCGTGCCGAGGTGGCGGTCGAGGCAGTTCTTCGCCACATTCAGCTTGCCGCCCACAAACCACTTCGCGTGGGGCAGCTGCCAGTCCAGCACCGTCTGCCACGGCGCGTCCCAAAGCAGCAGCTCCTTCGCCTGCGCCGCCCAGAACCCCTCGGGATTGGCCTCGGCGGCGGCATAGAGTTCACGATAGGCCTCCATGCTCCCCACGCGGGCCGCGGCCGCAAAGGCCTCCGGCGGCGCGAAGAGGCGGTCTTCTTTGAGGACGGACTGAAGGTTCTGGCTCATGGCGCGGTGCTCAGGGAGGAGATGATTCGGGGAGGCGCATCGTCTTGCAACGGCACGATTGTCGCAAGGAAAATGCAGAAAGAGTGCTATGGCGCACACAAGACTGCATCGAACCCATGCGCGACGCATCCAACAGACACTCACACCCCGAGGTCATCGCGTGGAACAGGTCGCCGTTCATCCCCAACTCAAGCAGGTTCTTGTCTGCTGCAACCAGCGCGGACCAGACTCCACCATGCCCTCCTGCGGCGACACAGGCGCCGAGGTCTACGCCAAGCTCCGCGGCTGGGTCACCCGCTACGGCCTCACCAGCCGCATCTACGTCACCCAGACCTCCTGCCTCGGCTGGTGCCACGGCGAAGGCGCCATGATCGCCATCCAGCCCGACGGAATCTACCTGCGCGGCGTGAAGCCCGCAGATGTCGAGCAGGTCATCGAGCGCTACCTCAAGTTCTAACGCTCGACGGGTAGCCCAGCCTGGTTCCAGGCGATCATGCCGCCCGACAGGTTGAAGACAGAGCTGAAGCCATGATTGGAGAGCCAGACCGTCGCATTCGACGAGCGGCCCCCCGAGCGGCAGATCAGCAGATAGGTCGCGCTCGGCTCCCACCCTGCAGTCGCCTGAGGCAGCGTCGCGAGCGGCACAAGCTCGGCGCCGGCGATGTGGCCCAGCTGGTCGGAGAACTCTGAAGGCTCCCGCACATCGATGAGCCGTACGCCGTCGAGGGCGGTTGCTGCGAGGCTGGGCGGCACTTCGCGGAAGCCGTAGGGAGTCGTTCCGGAGAGTTCGTCGAGGGTCGGCATGGTGCGCTCGCTTGTGGGTTAGGCGCCGCCGATCCGAATCTGTCGGATGGCACGGATGGCAGTCGGGTCGCCGGTGAGTTTGGCGGCCTCGTCGGCCAGCTCCTCGAGCTGCTCCGGCGTGAGGGGATGATCGATGGCGACCACCTCGTAGGCAATCCCATATTCGGTGAAGTCGCGGTGCTGGCTGAGCAGGTTGCCCGCGCCGGCTGCGTAGATGGCGTCGTCGACAGCCTTCTTCGTGCCCCGGGTGTCGGCATGCACCACGGTCATGATGTGCGAGACATCATCGGCATCATCGAGGCCGACCACATGCTTGGGCCCGAAGACGCAGTTGCGGAGCCGTCCGCGGGTCGAGAGGTGGTGGGCCGTCGCGGCAACATGGGTGGCGATGCGAGGCTGTGCCTCCAGCGTCGCCGCACCGATGTGGGGCGTAGCGTAGATCTGCGGGTAGCCCGCGTAGGGGTTGACCCAGGGGTCCTTCGCATCGCTCGGCTCGACAGGAAAGACATCGACCATCGCGGCGCCCACATAGCCCCGCTTGACCGCCTCGATGAGGGTCTCGGTGTCGTGAATCTGGCCGCGGGCCGCGTTGATGAAGAGGCGTGGGCTGGGCCGCTCCTTCTGTGCCATCGCCGCAAAGTGCTCGAGCTGCAGCAGGTTCTCGTTGCTCCGGCCACGGTAGTCGGAGGCCGAGATGTGGGCCGACACGACATCGGCTGCGGCGAAGAGGTCGGCGATGTTGGGCACAAAGCTCCAACCCATCGTCTCGCCCACCTCCTTGGCCACGTCGCGGTTGTCGTAGAAGACAATCTTCATGCCGAGGGCCTGCGCGAGCTGCGCCACCTGCTTGCCGATGTTGCCGAGTCCGAGGAGGCCGAGCGTCTTGCCCTGCACCTCGAAGCGGCTCTCCTGCGACTTGTTGAAGGTGTTGGCCCGCGTCTCATCCACCGCCTGGAAGATGCGCCGGCAGAGGAGGATCATCTCTCCGATGACCAGCTCGGCCACGGAGCGGCCGTTGGAGACGGGATCGTTGATGACCAGGATGCCGCGATCGGCGCAGGCCCGCTTGTCGACAGAGTCGTCGCCGATGCAGCAGAGCACCACGGCGAAGAGGTCGGGCGCAGCGTCGAGGACGGCGGCCGTGATCTGCACGCGCGACCGCTTGAAGATGAGCTCGTAGGGCGCGGCCTTCAGCAGGGCGATCAGCTCATCGTCCCCGGTCGGTGTGACAGCGGGTCGGAAGGGCTCAATGCCGAGCTCGCGCAGCTGCCTGTCGAGCGACGGGTCAGGCGACTCGAGAACCAGCGCACGACGGAAGGGGCCGACGCCAATGCGGGGCCGAAACGAGGCGCTCATGAAGGAGTTACTTTTTGCCTTCGAGCTGCGGCTTGAGGAAGCGCTGCAGGAGCTCGCTCACCACATCAACCTGGGTGCGGCCGGTGCGGTCGCAGTACTCTCGAAGGGCGTCATGTGCCTGGGTGGTGATCCAGACGGGCTTCTTGGCATCGGTGCTCATGGAGACTCCAAAAATGTTGGGTTCAGATGAACCAGACGCCGCCAAGGAAGCGGTCGTTGCCGTCTGCCTTCGGCAGCCGGGGACGCTGAGCGGGAACTGCAGCCTGAGGGGCGCGCGCCGGACGCTTGGCCGACTCAGCTGCCGGGGCTGCAGCCTTCGGCTCGGCGCCGCCAAGGCCCGAGGCCGGGTCGAGGTCGTCGAGGTGGTCGATGACCAGACGGCTCGCCACATCGACCATCGATTCCTTCGTCAGCTTGGAATACTGCTTGAGAATGGCGTGGGCCGACTCATCAACCCAGACGGGCTTCTTGTCACTCATGGCGGGCACTTGGTTTAGCGCCACGCGTGGACGTGGCAGTCGCTTCAAAGGTGGGCGCGGTCTAGGCGGCAGTGGCCGTGCGGTCAAGGGGCGGAGGCTGTCGCCGCCGCCTCCTCGGAGCCGGCGCGACGCGCCATGAAGGTGCTGAAGGCCGCCGCCGTGAAGAACATGATCAGGCTGTAGATGGCCGGAGAGATGGTCATGTCTGGCTGCTTGAGGATCTGGCTGGCGAGGTAGATGGCGAGCGTGCCATTGTGGATGCCGATCTCCATGCCGATCGAGATGGCCTGCTTGGTCAGGACGCCGAAGAGGCGGGGGATCATGTAGCCGGCCGCCATGCTCACAAGGTTAAAGGTCAGCGCTGCAAGCCCCACCTGCTGGAAGTATCTCGCCATGTTTTCCCGCTGGGCAGCGACCGACGCCGCGATGAACAACAGGAGGATGAGGGCCGAGAGGATGCGGACCGGCTTGTCGAGGCGATCAGCGGTCGCTGGCGTAGAGCGGCGCACAGCCATGCCGATGGCGACGGGTCCGAGGACGATGACAAAGACCTCGATGATCTTGCTGAGGACCATCGGGATGACCTGGCCTTCGCCCATGAAGTGGACCAACGACCAGTTCACGATCAGCGGCAGGGTGAAGAGCGCGAGCAGGCTGTTGACCGCCGTCAGCGTGATGTTCAGCGCCACATCGCCCTTCGCGAGGTGGCTGAAGAGGTTGGCGGTGGCACCGCCCGGTGCGGCGGCCAGGAGCATGAGCCCCACCGCCAGCGCCGCCTGAAGATGAAAGAGGTGGGCCACACCGACGGCCACCGCGGGGAGCAGGATCATCTGACAGAACAGGCCGATCATCACAGCCCGCGGGTAGTTGAGGACCCGCTTGAAGTCGTCGACCGTCAGGCTGAGGCCAAGCCCGAGCATGACGATGCCGAGGGCCAGCGGCATAAACACAGTGGTGATGATCGTCGGCTGCATGTGAAGGCTCCTGTACGGTGAGAGTCTGCCGCCGCTGCATGCAGCGGTTCGACCACTGCGGGTGGCTATCGCAGGTGTGCGATTTCTCCAACCATCCGCCGTGGCACAACGCGTCACGATGGTGGCGCCGTGAGCTGGATTTGCCCACAAAATGGGCCAGAACCCTTGTCACGCCGCGTTCGATTGAGTTACGGGCGCGCCGACCGACGCCTCGCTTGCTCAAGGCGGTCGCTCTCTCCCCGTGGAAGGTGTTCATGAATCCCGAACTCGACCCCTGGCTCCAGCTCGACCTCGCCCCCCGCGAGGATGAGGATGACGACGGAGACTCCTACGAGGGTGAGGACGACGACTTCGCCTACGAAGAGGGCGACTACGAGGAAGAGGAAGAGTCGGACGAGGAGGAGCCCTCACACGACCCCTTCGGCGAAGACGACGAAGACCTCGACGACGACGAGAGCGACAGCGACGACGAGGGCTAGACCGCCCCGTTGTTGCGACGCTGCCACCAGGCCCGCACCACCTCGATATCCTGCGTGCGCCGCGCCCGCGGAAGCGAGTTGATGAACCGCTTGCCGTAGCTCTTCGAGATGAGCCGGTGGTCGAGGATGGCTACAATCCCCGTGTCGTTGCGGTGGCGGATGAGCCGGCCGAACCCCTGCTTGAGCGCCACGATCGCCGACGGCACCTGGTAGTCCGAAAAGGCGTTGCCACCCGCATCGTCGATCATCCGGCTCCGCGCCCGCACCACAGGGTCGCCCGG
>CAIWGR010000598.1 GCA_903912275.1 uncultured delta proteobacterium | reverse complement strand
TGGCTGGCCATCGCCAGCGTGAGGTTCATCAGCTCCTTGGACTCGTCAGCCAGGTGGTCGAGCGTGTCGACGGCGCGTTGCTGGTGGTCGAGTGCATCTTTGAACTTCGCGCGGGCGGCGGGCCTAAGCAGCGGGTCGTCGGTGGTGGTTGCGAGAACCGTCAGCACGGCCTCGAGCGGGCGAAGGTCGCGGAGCAGATGGAGGGCTTCGATTCGGAAGTGGTGGAACTTGTGAACTAGAATATCGGTCTTCTCTGTGCGGATCGTGTTGCCGAGTTCCTCGATGACGTTCTCGGGTCCTGGCAGATGGGCCATGTAGTCCATGACGGCCGCATCGAGGATCTCCGCGACGAGCAGGCTCGCGGACAGTATGCCTCGCTGCGCAGCGCCGCGGGCAACGGTGCGCGCGTGGCTCAAGCAGTCGCCGCCGGGCGACTCTTGGATGGTCACGACGAGGTCTTCGCGCAGGAAGATGCTGATCTGCTCCGTCTCGCCGGGGTCGCTCCCGTCCGGGATTCGGGCGACGATGAACAGATGAGGCAGGGAGGAACCGTCATCAAATCGATCCAGCTTTGCGCGCTGTTTGCGGTTGCGGACGTCTTCCATCGCAAGTGCGTGGAAGTGAAACAGCTCCCCGATCGCCTCGAGCCAGGGCGATGGCTGCTCGACGCCGTTCACGTCGACAATGTGGCTGCCATCGATGTTTAGCCAGAGCAGACCGGGTTCCGCGTGGAGCCGTGCGATGGTCTCCGCCGATGGCTCCTTGTGGACCTCGCACTGTCCGTCGCGGTAGACCTTTGCGGCTGCTGCCGGGGCTGCGTCAGAGCGCTTGCGGATCTTGGGCGGCACCGTCTTCTTGTTGAAGAAGAGGCGGCCTTCGGTCGGTGCGGATGCGGGCGCTTTCGATGGCATGTTCATTTTTCCTCCAGCGCCCAGCGGGCGGCATCACGGAAGGTGGGGTGGTCAAAAGAAAAGCCGGTGGCCTGCAGTCGTGCGGGGAGAGCGCGTTGGCCAGCCAGGAGAAGTTCGTCGGCCATCTCGCCCATCGCCAACCGGAGCGCGAAGGAGGGGGCGGGTAGCCGCGTGGGACGGTGCAGCAGCGCGCCGAGCTCGGCGGTGAGGTCGGCGTTGGTGCAGGGCGCGGGGCCGGTCAGGTTCACGGGGCCCGTGATGCGGTGTGCCGCAATCCAACCGATGGCGCGGCAGAGGTCGTGACGCGAGATCCAGCTGGTCCAGGCTTCGCCCGTGCCGAGGCGTCCGCCGAGTCCCGCGCTGAAGATGGGGAGCATGCGGGCGAGGAAGCCGCCGCCGGGGCCGACCACGACGCCGATGCGGATGTGGGTCACGGGGAGCGCTGCCGCCGCGCTGGTCGCACCCTCCCAGGCGCGGCAGACCTCTGCGAGAAAGCCGCTGCCCGAGGGGGCCGTTTCGTCGCACACCTGCGCGCCTGCGTTGCCATAGAAGCCGACGGCCGAGGCGGAGATGAGGTGGAGGTTGGGGTTGCCCGCCGCAGCGGCCTCGCGCGCGATCAGCTCGGTCCCATCGACGCGGCTGCGCAGGATGAGCTGCTTGCGAGCGGCGGTCCAGCGTGCGTCGGCGATGCCTTCGCCCGCGAGGTGGACAATGACATCGGCACCCGAGAGTGCGGCCCGGTCGAAGGCGCCGGTCGCGGGATCCCACCGGAACTCCTGTGCATCGGCCGGCGCTCGTCGGACGAGCCTTCGAACGGTGTGGCCCTCCGCGGAGAGGTGGGCGGCGAGCGCCTGGCCCAGCCATCCGGAGGCGCCCGTGAGGACAAAGGTGCGAGCCGTCATTGGATGCATAGAAACCTACCGGTTGCCGTGGCGGAGACCGTGTCGACCGATGCGCTGCGGACCGTTGCGCGCAGGGTGACGGACTGTTCAGAAAGTGAGGGGAAGTCGATGCCAAAATCGAGGTAGAGGAACTGGCCGAAGATGTCGGCAGTTCCGTCGGGGTTGACGGTCCACTCGGCGTTGAGCGGCGTCGCGGAGCCTGTGCCGACCTGGGTTCCGCCGATGTCGGCGAAGGTCTCGACCCGGATGGCGAGG
>CAIWGR010000597.1 GCA_903912275.1 uncultured delta proteobacterium | reverse complement strand
TGGAAGGAGTCGTAGGTGGTGACGGTGATGGGCTCGATCTCGTGAGAGCCGCCGCCGAGAAGCCCCACTTTGGCGAGCCCGAAGTCGGAGCGGAGGCCGTCATGCCACTGGAGCATGAGGTCGATGGTGGGGACGACGATGAGGGTGTCGCGGGCGGCGGCTGCGATGGCGAGGTGGGCGACGAGCGACTTGCCTGCGCCGGTCGGCAGGACGACGACGCCGCGCCGGCCTGCGCGGTTCCAGGCGTCGATGGCCTCCGACTGGTAGAAGCGTGGGGTGCGCTCAGCGGCGAAGCGGAGGGCGAGCGGTCCGTAGGTTCGTGCCCGGTCCTCGAGCTGCAGCAGCCCCTGCTCTTGGGCGCGGTGGAGGGCGGCGAAGAGGTCGCGGTAACAGGCGGCCGGCGCCCGCCAGCGTGCGATGCGGAGGTCGAAGGTCATGCCGGCCGCCTCGAGCCGGTCTGCCAGCGCGTCGACGGGGCCGTCGAGCACGAGGGTGCCGCGGTCGAACCGGAGGCTCACCGTGGGCGGGGCTGTGCTGGAGGCGTTCGAAGACAGGGCAGGGCTCCGTGGCGGGTTACGCTCGTTAAGACAGGCGGATGCGGAAGTCACATCCAATCGGCCTGCGCGCTGCGCGGAATCGGCGGTCAATCTTGATCCGATGGCAAACAGTTCGTAGACAGCCGCCACGGCCATCGGTCTGTGTTGCAACGACCAAGCGACGGGTGCATGGGAATGAATCAGTGGAATGTGAAGCAATCGGCTCTGCGCTTCGGCGCTCTCACGGTGCTCGCGCTGCTTGCTGCCTGCAGCAACCAGACCGGCACGGAGCTAGCGGGCGGCGATAGTGGCACCGGCGATGTCGCCCCCGACAGCGGCTCAGGCGCCGATACGAGCGCCGACACCACGGCCGACAGCGGCTCGGGTGCAGACACCACGGCCGACAGCGGCTCGGGCGCCGACACCTCAACCGATACGGGCGGCGAGCCAGGCTGCACAACCGCGGCTGATTGCCGCGCCCGCCACGACTGCATCGAGGGCGTCTGTGTACGCATCTGCGGCGCCGCCACCGATTGCGACGACCTGACCCCCTGCACGACCGAGGTCTGCACCGACGGCCTCTGCGTCTATACGCCGGCCACCCCGGAGATTGCAGACCCGCTCGCCGGCGATTGCAAGAAGACGGCCTGCGTGGATGGTCGCACTGCGTCGGTCGCCAGCCCCACCGACCTCCCCATCGAAGACAGCATCGGCTGCACGCTCGCGCAGTGCATCGGCGAGTTCCCCTTCCAGCGCCCCCAGAGCGAGCTCTGCGACGACGGCGACCTCCTCAACGGCGTGGAGCGTTGCGACCCCAACATCGGCTGCGTCGGCGGTGATGTGCCCCGCTGGATCTGCGACGAGCCGCCCCCGGGCTGGGAGACGCGCGAGGTCTGCGACGACGGCCTCGACAACGACCAGAATGGCCAGGTCGACGAGGGCTGCAACTGCGACTTCGGCTCCATCCAGCGTTGCTACAGCGGCCCTCCCTCGACGCGTGGCGTTGGCGGTTGCACCGACGGCCTGCAGGCCTGTGAAGACCGCGCGAATCCCCACTGGGGCCCCTGCACCAACGTCTTCGGCCCCGGCACCGAGATCTGCGATGCCAAGGATAACGACTGCGATGGCTGCGTCGACGACCTCGCCGACTGCGACGCCAGCGACCTTGTCTGCCCCACCGAACTCGTCGCCCGCCCGCTCGCCGACTTCACGCTGAGCGGCGACGCCATCGTGCCCGGCTGGCGCGACCTGCCCTACATCCGCTGGAACTGGACGGTCGAAGGGCCGCCGAACAGCGCCACCTCCGGCCCGGTCAACCCGACCGCTGCCACCACGACCGTCTTCCTCGACGTCTCGGGCGACTACTTCGTGACCCTTGAGGTCGAGCTCAAGCCCGGCGAGCCGAGCGTCACCTGCGGCTTCGTCGTCCATGCCCAGGGCTCGGGCCTCCGCGTCGAGATGCGCTGGGACACCTTCGGCTCGGTCGACATGGACTTCCACCTCCACCGGAGCGGCACGACCACCAACTTCTGCACCGACGACGACTGCTACTACGGCAACTGCCGGATCTACAGCGCCACGGGGCGTCCGTGGGGCTACGTCTCCTCGCCCGCCGAGGCCTGCGGCGCGACCGCCGGCGACACCTGCTACAACCCCCGCCTCGACATCGACAACATCGTCGGTTTCGACCCCGAGAACATCAACGTCGACAATCCGAACAATGGCGACTCCTTCCGGGTCATGTCCCACATGTTCGGCGGTGCTGCCCGTACCAACCCCGTCGTGACCATCTACTGTGGCGGCCGCCTCAAGGCCGTCTTCGGTGAGGCACCCGACC
>CAIWGR010000596.1 GCA_903912275.1 uncultured delta proteobacterium | reverse complement strand
GGTGGAGCTCGACCGCACCGACCTCGCCGTCTGGATCTCGCTGCTCGTCGCCGTGCAGCAGAAGCACGAGCTGCAGCCCAAGATGGAGCTCCGCCGCAACGCCATCTGCATGCCGCTGCTCCGGGCCAGCAAGCCCAAGCCCGCCCCCACGCTCGTCGCGGGCGAAGAGCCCGCTGCCGAAGCTGTCGAGGCTCAGGCCGGCGAACTCCCCGAGGGCGACGAATCCGCCATCACGGAGAGCGAAGAGAGCGCCGCGCCCGAGGCCGAGTCCAAGGAGGAGCGCCCCTCCGGCCCCCTCTCCGGCCGCCCCCTCGTCAAGCTCCTCACCCGCGCGCTCGGCGAGAAGGGGACCTCTGCAGACCGGCTCGCCGCCTTCGGCGACGAGGTCATGCCGCTCGCCTGCCTCGCCATGATCGAGCGCAGCCGCACCCTCCGCTTCCGCGCCGAGGTGGTCGACGGAACCCCCATGGCGCTGCTCTCCTGGAAGTCGGGCTACTAGCCCCTACGGCTAGGGCCGGCAGTCGTAGTAGAAGAGCGGCGAACCAGCCGTCTCCGAGGTCGTCACCAGCCCGCCAGGCAGGTAGGCGATGGCCTCGCCCTGTGGCTCCAGCGCCAGCGGCAGCACCTCGGGCGTAAGCGCGCCGAGCGCCTCTGCGCCGGCACCTGCAGGCAGCCGCCACTCGTAGGCGTTGCGGTAGGTACGGAAGGCCACGCGCCGCCGCGAGGCGTCGTAGTCGGCGGCCGTCACCAGCTCCGCCATGAAGAGGTTGCCCCCCTCCAGCTTGCGCTCGCCCACCAGCGTCGCGGTCACCGGCCCGCCGGCCGCAAAGGGCGCCACAAAGATGCGGGTCCGGTTCTCCTCCTTGCTCAGGATGACCACCCGCGCCTGCTCATCTACCCAGATCGCCTCGGCGTTGAGCGGCCCCACGGGGTAGCGGAGCTCCATCGTCTCAAAGGCGGTCACGGTCATCTCCGAAGTGAGACTTTCGGGCTCGGCAAAGCGGTAGAAGCGCACCTCATCCCGCTTCTCTTTGTTGTCGCCCATGTCGGCCACGTAGAGGCAGCTGCGGGCCGCCTCGCCGGGGGCGCAGGGCCCGCGCGCGATGTCCTCCCAATCCTTCGCCTTAGCCCCGTCGAGCGAGACGGTGGCGAGCAGCTTGCCGGCGCGGTCGAGGGCAAAGAGGCGGGCGCTGTCTCCCGAGTCGTTGTGGGCCCAGATCCGGTCGCCGGACCAGCGGCTGCTCGTGAGCCCAGAGGCCTCGTCGAGCACCGCGGGCAGCTCGCCCCGCCGAATCGGATCGGCGTAATGGCCGCAGCTTCCGCTCCCGTCGGCGCTGCCCGAGCCGCTGCCCGACGCGTGGCCGCTCGCCTCCGCGCGAAGCTCGGCTACGGGCGGCGTCGCCGGAGCGGTCGCCAAGGGTGCCGGCGCTGCAACCACCGTGCTTCCCTGCGCGGGTTTGCAGGGGGCGCCGCAGGCGGTGGTGAGGAGCATGAGCAGGGCAAGACGAGGGGGTCTCATCGCAGCATCCGGGGTGGGCTGAATTCGTTGCGTTGGGCTCAGGCGGCGGGCGGCTTGCGGGCCACCAGCAGCCTGTCGAGGTGGCTGTAATCCTTGAGCGTCGTCACCTGTTCCAGCCCCGCCGCTTCGGCCAGCGCGCGGGTCGCCGGCCCCTGCAGGTCGCCATGCTCCACAAAGAGGTAGCCCTCGGGCTCGAGCAGCTGTGCCGCCTCGACCACCAACCGCCGGATCAGGTCGAGCCCGTCGCGCCCCGCAAAGAGCGCCAGCTCGGGCTCGTGCAGCTTCACATCCTCATCCATCCGCTCCCGCTCACCGGTGCCGATGTAGGGCGGGTTGGAGACAATCAGGTCTACCTTCGAGCCCCGCGCCAGCAGCGGCGCGAGCAGGTCGCCCCGCACCAGCTTCACCCGTTCGCGCAGCCCGAGCGTGGTGGCGTTGGCAGCGGCCACCTCCAGCGCATCGGCCGAGGCGTCGATGGCCACCACGGTGGCCTGCGGGAACTCTGCCGCCAGCGAGCAGGCGATGCAGCCCGAGCCCGTCCCCACATCGACGATCCGGAGCGGCTCCTCCTTGCGGGCTACCAGCGCCTTGGTGGCGGCCTCTACAAGCAGCTCGGTCTCGGGGCGGGGGATGAGCACCCGCTTGTCGACAGCGAAGTCATGCTTCCAGAAGCCCTTGGTGCCGGCGATGTAGGCGATGGGCTCCAGCTTGGCCCGCCGCTTCACCAGCGCCCGGTAGCCGTCCACCTCTGCGGTGGTGAGGGGCCGCATGAGGTCCATGTAGAGCTGGGTCCGGGAGAGGCCGAGCACCTGGCAGAGGAGCAGGTCGGCATCGAGGCGCGCCGATCGGGAGCCGCGCGACTGGAGAAAGTCGGCGGTGGTCTTGAGCAGATCGCGGGCGATGGGAGCGGCCATGCGCCCTGCCTAGTCGGAAGGCGTGGCGCGGGGCAACCACGGCGTCGGCGGGGCGCCGCAGGGCGCGCTCCAACAATCTGCACCGCGCCCCGCAACAACCGGCGCCGAACGACGATAACCCAGTGTCACAACACTGAGGTTCGTCATGTTCGCTCTCAACAAACACGCGCCGCTTCCATCCCCTCTCCGCAACTGGGAGGAATGGCGGGGCACCACCTTTCTGCTGCCCGGCTTTCCGCTCGAGCTGGTGCAGGAGCAGGTGCCGCAGCCGCGCCACGGCTACTTCGTAGACATCATGGTCGATGCGCGCGAACGGCTCCCCGCTTCGCTTGAGCCGCTGAGACGCTTTGTCGAAGGTCGGCGCATCGTCATCGAACTCGAGTCGGGCCAGATCTCGGCGAGCAAGTTCCGCCGGCATCTGGCGCAGCCGCTGCTGGTGCCCCCACCCGACGACCCCGACGAGGCGGTGCTCCTCATCATCTGCCGTCGTCCCCCGCGCGCCCGCATCGGCTATCACGAAGCGGTACTGCTGGAGCCCGGCATTTGGCAGGTTCCCCGCGGGCGGCGGGGCGCGGCCTACATCGTCGTAACCGGCCTGCTGACGCGGGCGCCGGGCTACGCGCTGCTCCGCGGGGTCTTTGCCTCACGCAACACCGCCGAGGCAAAGGAGCGCATGGACCACTTCTTGACGGACCCGCTGCTGCCGAGCGATGTTCGAGAGGAGTTGAAGAAACGGATGGCACGACAGGAGGTACCAATGACGAAGGACGAACTACGCGCACTCCACGAAGAGTTTCGCACGCTGCCACCCTCTCCCTACCGCGACCATCTCATTCGATGGAGCGAGCGGCGGGGTCGAAAGGCGGGCCGGCAAGAGGGCCGGCAAGAGGGCCGGCAAGAGGGCGAGGCGCGTACGTTGCTCGCGATTGCGTCGCGCTTGATGTCGCCTGCGGAGGTGGAGCGGCTCAGCACGCTCACGCTGGCTGCCTTACGCGAGCTGGTCGAGCGCGAGCTTGCCGCGCTCACGAGCAACCGGTCTTCCGACGGCGCGCGGTAGCTGAAGGCGGCCGCCCGTTTCAGCGGGGCGGCATCCGGAGGGCGCCGTCGAGGCGGATGACCTCGCCGTTGAGGTAGCCGTTGTCGATGATGGCACAGGCCAGCTGAGCATACTCATCGGGCTTGCCGAGCCGGCTGGGGTTGGGGACCGTGGCCTCGAGCGCCTCGCGGGCGGGCGCGGGGAGCATGGCGAGCAGCGGGGTGTCGAAGACGCCGGGGGCGATGGTGACGACCCGGATGTTGTTCTTCATCAGGTCGCGCGCCGCAGGCAGCGTCATGCCGATGACGCCGGCCTTGGAGGAGGCGTAGGCGATCTGGCCAATCTGGCCGTCGTAACCGGCAATCGAGGCCGTGTTGATGACCACGCCACGCTCGCCGCTCGTCAGCGGCTCGTTGGTGGCCATGGCTGCTGCTGCGTAACGGAGCACGTTGAAGGTGCCGAAGAGGTTGATCTTCATCACCATCTCGAAGACGCCGAGGTCGTGCGGCGAGCCGTCGCGGCCAAGGAGCTTGGCGGCCATGCCGACGCCGGCGGTGTTGACCGCGATGCGGAGGGGGCCAGCAGCGGCGGCGGTGGCGACGGCAGCCTTCACGCTGGCTTCGTCAGTCACGTCGACTGGCACAAACGAGGCGCCTTCACCGAGCTCGGCGGCGAGGGCGTTGCCCACCTCTGCGTTGCGGTCACCGATGAAGACCTGGACGCCGGCCGCGTGGAGGCGGCGAACCGTTGCCGCGCCAAGACCCGAAGCACCACCTACCACCAATGCGATCTGACCGTTGCGTTCCATCTGCCTGCTCCGTCGTTCGGGCGCCGACCTGGCGCAGGTGCGGGCTTACTCAGGGCGGTCGGGGCTGTCGAGGCAGAGGCGCAAGAGCGGGCTTGGTGAGGTTTGGTCGGGCCATGGAGCAGGTCGGTCATGCAGATGACGCGGGATAACGCGCCCCGTCGAAAAGTTGCATGGTGGGAGCGAGCGGTTAGCCACCGTGCGACCTCGCGCAGCCTGTCTTGTTGATGGGCTCCGGCGTCGATATCGCTCGTATACCTCCCAAGTTCTTCGGGGTGGTTGTTGGCGGAAACACCCGAATTTTGGTTCAATCATGGCCAAAATCGGGAAAGTGCGCGGGTGGTATACCACCGTATGTGAATTGTTTGATTCACCACCGAAACAAGTGTATACGGGTGTGGACTTCCGTTCCCTCCACCCTCGTCTCTCGTTCGTAGGTTTTCATGCATTTCTCTCGCAAGTGTCTGGTTTCTATCGCTTTGTTGGCATCAACGGCCTCGGCATGCGCCGACGCAGACCTCGACCTTCAGCCGAAGATCGAGCGTACACTCGACCGGCCCGACGCCACCCCCACCGTAAGCGTCGCCCCCGACCTGACCACCGTTGGCCAGTTCCGCGGCACCGTGAACGGAACCACCGGTGAGCTCACCATCGACATGCTCGGTCCCGACCAGGTCACCGACGCCGGCCTCCGCATGGCCTCACAGGGCCTCTGCGCCCTCGAGATCGTGCAGGATGGCGTCGCCGGCACCGGCCCCGTCAACTCGCTCGAGCTGGTCACCGACAACACCGGCCTCGACGAGGCCTGCCCCGCGGCCGCCGGCTCGCCCGCCTTCTGCGGCGATGTCACCATCCGCTCCTTCTACACCCGCCCTCTCTCCAATCTGTACGCCCAGATTGACAGCTTGGTCCCCTCCAGCGGCTTCGCGGTCGCCAACGGCGACCAGGTGGTGGGCGCCACCAGCGGACTCGGCTCCTGGGCCTACCCCAACCTCGAGGCTGCAGGCGGCGCGAGCAGCGCAACCCGCAACTGGCTCTTCAACCGGTCGGGCGGCAACTTCACCTTCACCGGCCGCGTGGTCGCCAATGTGCCCGAGCTCTGCAACGGCCTGGACGACGACTGCGACGGCATCGTCGACGAGGGCGCCCAATGCCGCGGCCTCGGAGCGGCCTGCACCGCCACCGCAGACTGCGGTGCCGACTTGACCTGCAACGCCGGCCTCTGCCGCACCCAGTGCGGCGACGGCAACCTCGAGGCCATGGAGCAGTGCGACGAGGGCAATGCGGTGACCGAGACCTGCGCCTATGGCCAGGCCTCCTGCACCGTCTGTGACAGCCTCTGCCAGCTGGTGCCCGGCGCCATCTCGAGCTGCGGCGACGCCACCGTCAACGCCCCCTTCGAGAGCTGCGACGACGGTAACTTCACCACCGAGGCCTGCCCCTACGGTACTGCCTCCTGCACGGTCTGCGACCCGGCCTGCAAGCAGATTGCCGGCGCCACCAGCCTCTGCGGCGACGGCACGACCGACCCCGCCCACGAGCAGTGCGATGACGGCAACACCGTCACCGATGCCTGCCCCTACGGCGCAACCATCTGCTCGGTCTGCGACAGCAACTGCCACACCGCCTCGGGCATCCCCCAGGTCTGCGGCGACAGCATCGTGAACGGCGCCGAGAGCTGCGACGACGGCAACCAGACCACCGAGGCCTGCGCCTATGGCGAGACCGCTTGCACCGTCTGCAACGCCAGCTGCGCCAGCGCCGCCGGTGCCACCGCCTTCTGCGGCGACGGCCTCCTGGCCGCGAGCGAGACCTGCGATGACGGCAACATGGTGGACGGCGATAGCTGCAGCAGCCTCTGCACCTGCGGCACCGGCTTCCACCTCGAGGGCGGCAGCTGCCAGGCCGATATCCGCGCCTGCAGCCAGGCCAACGGCACGGGCATCGAGAGCTGGGGTGGTTCGTCCTACGGCGCCTGCCAGGCCACCGCATGCGCCGCCACCTTCCATATCGCTGGCCTGCTCTGCGAGAGCGACCTGCGCGTCTGCTCGGTGACGGGCGGTTCGGGCACGCAGGCCTGGAACGGCACTGCCTTCGCGGCCTGCCAGGCGACCTCCTGCACCTCGGGCTACAGCCTGCTCGCCGGCGCCTGCGTGGCGGTCGGCTGCGGCAACAGCGTGGTCGAGGCCGGCGAGGCCTGCGACGACGGCAACAGCATCAACACCGACAGCTGCACCACGGTCTGCACCCTGGCGGCCTGCGGCGACGGCTTCGTTCAGTCCGGCGAGAGCTGCGATGAGGGCAACACGGTCACCGAGGCCTGCGCCTACGGCTCGACCTCCTGCACCATCTGCAACGCCACCTGCCAGAGCGTGGCTGGTGCCACCTCCTTCTGCGGCGACGGCATCCTGGCCGCGACCGAGACCTGCGACGACGGCAACACCGTGGACGGCGACGCCTGCAGCAACAGCTGCACCTGCGGCGGCGGCTTCCACCTCGAGGGCGGCCTCTGCCTCGCCGACGTCCGCAGCTGCATCGTCGCGAACGGCGCTGGCTCGGAGAGCTGGACCGGTTCGGCCTACGGCGCCTGCCAGGCGACCAGCTGCGACGCCACCTTCCACATCGCCGGCCTGCTCTGCGAGAGCGACGTGCGCGTCTGCTCGGTGACGGGCGGTTCGGGCAGCCAGCAGTGGAACGGCACCGCCTTCGCGGCCTGCATCGCCACCGCCTGCACCACCGGCTACAGCCTCCTCAGCGGCACCTGTGTCGAGGTGGGTTGCGGCAACAGCGTGGTCGAATCGGGCGAGGCCTGCGACGACGGCAACAGCATCAACACCGACGGCTGCACCAACGCCTGCGCGCTCCCCGCCTGCGGCGACGGCTTCCTTCAGGCCGCTGAGGGTTGCGACGAGGGCAACACGGTGACCGAGGCCTGCACCTACGGCCAGACCTCCTGCACCGTCTGCAACGCCACCTGCCAGCTTGTGGCCGGCGCTGCCACCTTCTGCGGCGACAGCGTCGTGCAGAGCAATGAGACCTGCGACGACGGCAACTCGAACAACGCCGATAGCTGCAGCATCAGCTGCCAGTGCGGCACCGACTTCCACCTCGAGGGCGGCCTCTGCACCACCGACACCCGCAGCTGCTCCATCGCCAACGGCACGGGCAGCCAGTCGTGGACCGGCGCCTCCTACAGCGCCTGCCAGGCGACCTCCTGCAACGCCACCTTCCACGTCGCCGGCCTGCTCTGTGAGAGCGATGTCCGGAGCTGCACGGTGACGGGCGGTTCGGGCACGCAGCGCTGGAACGGCACTGCTTTCGACGGCTGCGTCGCGACCTCCTGCACCACCGGCTACAGCCTCCTCACCGGCAGCTGCGTGGCGGTCGGTTGCGGCAACCGCGTGGTCGAGTCGGGCGAGGCCTGCGACGATGGCAACACGGTCAACACCGACGGCTGCACCAACGCCTGCCGCCTTCCCGCCTGCGGTGACGGCTTCGTCCAGTCCGGCGAGGGCTGCGACGAGGGCAACACGGTCACCGAGGTCTGCGCCTACGGCCAGACCTCCTGCACCATCTGCAACGCCACCTGCCAGCTGGCGGCCGGCGCTGCCACCTTCTGCGGTGACAGCGTGGTGCAGAGCAACGAGACCTGCGACGACGGCAACACCAACAGCACCGACGGCTGCGCCAACGATTGCGGTTGCAGCGTCGGCTTCCACCTTGAGGGCGGCAGCTGCACCCTCGATAACCGCAGCTGCACCATCGGCAACGGCACGGGTACGCAGGGCTGGACCGGTAGCGCCTACGGCAGCTGCCAGGTCGCTTCCTGCAACAGCGGCTTCCACGCGGCTGCCAACCTCTGCGAGGCCAACACCCGCAGCTGCACGGTGACGGGCGGTTCGGGCACGCAGAGCTGGACCGGCAGCGCCTTCGCCTCCTGCGTCGCGACCTCCTGCACCACCGGCTACAGCCTCCTGAGCGGCACCTGCGTGGTGGTCGGTTGCGGCAACAGCGTGGTCGAGGCCGGCGAGGCCTGCGACGACGGCAACAGCGTCAACACCGATAGCTGCACCAACGCCTGCGCGCTCCCCGCCTGCGGCGACGGCTTCCTCCAGTCCGGCGAGGGCTGCGACGAGGGCAACACGGTCACCGAGGTCTGCACCTACGGCCAGACCTCCTGCACCGTCTGCAACGCCACCTGCCAGCTTGCTGCCGGCGCTGCCACCTTCTGCGGCGATGGCGTCAAGCAGAGCAGCGAAGTCTGCGACGACGGCAACACCAGCAACGCCGATAGCTGCAGCACCAGCTGCCAGTGCGGCGCGGGCTTCCACCTTGAGGGCGGCAGCTGCACCCTTGACACCCGCAGCTGCACCATCGCCAACGGCACGGGTACGCAGAGCTGGACCGGTAGCGCCTACGGCAGCTGCCAGGCCGCTTCCTGCAGCAGCGGCTTCCATGTGGCAGCCAACCTCTGCGAGGCCAACACCCGTAGCTGCACGGTGACGGGCGGTTCGGGCACGCAGAGCTGGAATGGAAGCGCCTTCGCCTCCTGCGTCGCGACCTCCTGCACCACCGGCTACAGCCTGCTTTCCGGCACCTGCGTCGCGGTCGGCTGCGGCAACAGCGTGGTCGAGGCCGGCGAGGCCTGCGACGACGGCAACAGCGTCAACACCGATAGCTGCACCAACGTCTGCAAACTCCCCGCCTGCGGCGACGGCTTCAAGCAGTCCGGCGAGGGTTGCGATGAGGGCAACACGGTCACCGAGGTCTGCACCTACGGCCAGACCTCCTGCACCGTCTGCAACGCCACCTGCCAGCTCGCTGCCGGCGCGGCCACCTTCTGCGGTGATGGCATCAAGCAGAGCAGCGAAGTCTGCGACGACGGCAACACGAACAACGCTGACAGCTGCTCGAACAGCTGCGCATGCGGCACGGGCTACCACCTCGAGGCGGGCATCTGCACCATCGATACCCGGAGCTGCACCACCGCCAACGGCACCGGTTCGCAGAGCTGGACGGGCTCGTCCTACGGCACCTGCGCCGCCACCTCCTGCAATGCCGGCTACACCGTCGTCTCCGGCGCCTGCGTCAACAGCCGCAGCTGCACCGTCGCCAACGGCGCCGGCACGCAGAGCTGGAGCGGCAGCGCCTGGAATTCCTGTGTGGCCTCGAGCTGCGCCGCCTCCTACCACATCGAGGCCGGCATCTGCGCCGCCGACAGCCGTGTCTGCAGCGCGGGCAACGGCACGGGCACGCAGAGCTGGACGAGCGGCGCCTGGGGCAGCTGCCAGCTCACCGCCTGCAACAGCAGCTACCACCTGGTCTCCGGCCTCTGCGTGAGCGACACCCAGAGCTGCACCATCGCCAATGGCACGGGCACGCAGAGCTGGACGAGCGGCGCCTGGGGCAGCTGCACCGCCGCCTCCTGCAACGCCTCCTACCATGTCGAGTCCGGCGCCTGCGCCACCGACACCCGCGCCTGCACCGTCACGGGCGGCACGGGCACCCAGACCTGGTCGGGCAGCGCCTACAGCACCTGCGCCGCTACCGCCTGCACCACGGGCTACCACCTGGAGACCGCCACCTGCGTCGCCGACACCCGCTCCTGCACCGTGACCAACGGCACGGGCAGCCAGGACTGGAACGCCGCCACCGCCACCGAGGTCTCGGCCGGCGAGTTCCACACCTGCGCCCTCCAAGAGGCCGGCACCATCAGCTGCTGGGGCTACAATGTGCAGGGCCAGACGACGGTCCCCGCGGGTGCCAGCAACTTCATAGACGTCACCGCCGGCGGCAGCGTCTCCTGCGGTCTGCGCAGCAACGGCACGGTCGCCTGCTGGGGCTCGGGTTCGGTCACCACGCCGACCTCCGGTCTCAACACCGCCACCCAGATCTCCGCGGGCGATGCCCATGCCTGCGCGCTCCGCGCCAACGGCACGGTCACCTGCTGGGGCGCCAACTCCTCGAACCAGAGCACCGTCTCGGGCAGCCTCACCGGGGTGACCGCCGTCGACCTTGGCGACTTCTTCTCCTGCGCGCTCAAGAGCAACGGCACGGTCTCCTGCTGGGGCAGCAACAGCGACGGTCAGCGCTCGGTACCGGAGAGCCTGTCGGGTGTGACCCAGCTCTCGTCCGGTGGCACCCACGCCTGCGCGCTCAAGAGCGACGGCACGGTCACCTGCTGGGGCAACAACGGCGACGGCCAGCGCTCGGTCTCGGGCGGCCTCACGGGTGTGACGCAGGTTGCTGCCGGCGGTATCCACACCTGCGCGCTCAAGAGCGATGGCACGGTGGTCTGCTGGGGCGGTAACACCGACGGCCAGCGCACGGTTCCGACCGGACTCACCGGCGTCACCCAGATCTCGGCCGGTGCCGCCCACACCTGCGCGCTCAAGAGCGACAACAGTGTTGTCTGCTGGGGCAGCAACACCGATGGTCAGTCGACCCCGCCCGTCGGTATCGCGCCGGCCACTTGGTCCAGCTGCACCATGACGGCCTGCAACACCGGCTTCCACGACGAGTCTGGCGCCTGCGTCAGCGACACCCGCGCCTGTACCGTCACGGGCGGAACGGGCACCGAGACCTGGAACGGCACAGCCTACGCCGCCTGCGTCGCCACCGCCTGCGCCACCGGCTACTCGCTTGTGTCGGGCGCCTGCACCCGCGCCGGCAACATCCTCGTTGAGCGCATCGGCGACGGCACGAATGTCCTGACCGCCAGCGGCACGCAGGTCGCGCTTGTCGAGTATGCCTCGACCGGTGGCAGCAGCCTCTTCACCACCCCCTCCTTCAACACGGGCACCAACCGGCTTGTCGATGCAGGCACCTCCTCGAGCGCGGGCTACTTCAACATCGCCAACGGCGTGATTGCGGTCGGCGGCTACGATGAGTCCATCGGCTCCGGCAGCCTGCTCACCAACAACAGCAAGGTGGTGAACTTCCTCGGCGCCGACCTCTCCGTCGCGAGCCGCGTCGCCTTCCCCAGCTCCGGCGTGCTGCAGGACGATATGCTCCGCAGCGTCGTGCCGGGTCCCTCGGGCACCTTCTACGCAGTCGGCAACGGCACGGGCACCACGAACGGCGTCTGGTACTACACCGGCTCGGCATGGCGCCGGGTGAGCAGCACCAGCACCAACATCCGCGCGGTCGATACCTTCGGCGGCAACCTCTACTACAGCACCGCTTCGGGCTCGACCGGCATCTACCAGGTCGGCACCGGCCTGCCCTCCGCGACGGGCACCACGGCGACCCGCATCATCACGGCGACCAGCCCCACCGGCTTCCTGCTCCTCGACTGCAACGCCGACGGCGCGCTCGACCGCGCCTATGTGGCCGACGACGGCACCACCTCGACGAGCGGCCTCCGTCGCTTCGACCTGAGCGGCTCGACCTGGAACGCCAGCTACTCCAAGCTGTTCGGTGCCAGCGGCAACACCAACCTTGCCACCTCGCTCTCGGGCGGCATGGGCATCCGCGGCCTCTCGGGCTCTTGCACCTCCGG
Source organism: uncultured delta proteobacterium (assembly GCA_903912275.1). Taxonomy (GTDB): domain Bacteria; phylum Myxococcota_A; class Bradymonadia; order REDH01; family REDH01; genus CAIWGR01. The sequence continues at coordinate 361 of CAIWGR010000596.1, read as the reverse complement.
CACCGCGACCCTCTATGCCACCACCACCGAGTCGGCCAACAACCGCCTCGTGAAGGTTGTCGACAGCAGCGCCAACGGCAGCTCGGGCACGCCCACCAGCTACACGCAGCTCGCTGCGGCCGGTTCGAACTACGTCTTCCGCGGCGTCGAGCTCCGCCCCTTCTAAGCGGTCGCCCGCAACGAAAAGGGCCGGCGAGCGCTGCTCACCGGCCCTTCGCCGTTTTGGAGGTCTGCTCGGCTCAGTAGCCGAGCATCGCGCCGCCCACTTCGATGACCTCGATGTCGGGGCCGCAACTTTGCGCTCGCCCACCGCGACCACGAGGCCTCCGCCCACCTGGAAGGCGGCACCCTCGCCTACCGT
>CAIWGR010000595.1 GCA_903912275.1 uncultured delta proteobacterium | reverse complement strand
GGCCCTTTGCCTCCTCCTGCTGACGCTGCGGCGCGCCGCAGCCGGCCGACACGACGCTCACGCAGCCGAGCACCAGCAGACAGGCCGCTCTCCATCCAAGACCCATCCGCATCGTCATCCTCCGACCTCCAGCGCCCGCTCCCGCCGCAGCTCCGCAACCTCCAACCAGGAGGTAACGGGCAACGAGCAGCTACCGCCTCTGCAGAGATAGTAGGTGGCGCGGCCATCGAGACAAGTTCTGCCTGCAGTCAGCGACGCCGCCAGCGGCGCGCCGAGCGCTTCGCCCGCGCGACAGACCACCAGGAGGTCATCGGCTCCGATGAGGCAGAGCGCAGCGGCCCGCACCTCTGCAAGCTCCTCCGACGAAGCCGCCGCCGGCATCACCGCCACCAGCGTCGTCAGCCCGAGCCAGCCATTCTCCACCACGCGGAGGAGCGAACTGCAACCGCTCGCCGACATCGCCACCTCTGCACCATGCTGCGACAGCGCGCGCACCACGAGCTCCTCAAAGCCCCCATCGTCCACCAGCTGCGCGAGCCGCTGCAGCGCCCGAAGCATCGACGCGATCGCGTTGGGCGTCGCCTCATCGAGCGCCGAGCGGAGCGACACAACCAGCCGCTCTCCATCGGTCGGCGCCAGCCCGAAGGCCCCGGCTTCCTCTTCATAGAACCGGGCAATCGCGCTCTCGGCCAGGGTCAATGCAGACCGCAGGTGCTCCACCCTGCCGGTCACAACGAAGAGGTCGAGCGCGCCGTTGCAGAGCTCCGCATGGTCGTCGAGGAAGGCTCCCGTGTGGGCCCGATCCGAGCCATCCGCGGCCCGCTGTCGAATCCGCGAGAGGCGGCCGTCGCTCAACCGAAACCCGGCCAGCACCGCGCCCATCGCACGCTCCGCACGCGCCACCATCTCGCCATCGCCAAGCACGCCGCCGAGCCGCGCCAGCCCCTGCACCATCAGGCCGTTCCAGGCCGCGATCCGCTTCGTGTCTGTGACGGGCGCGATGCGCTTCGATCGCGCCTCGAGCAGCTGCTCCACCACCTGCGCCGCCCTCGCCTCCGCCACATCCGGCGTCAGGCCGAAACGAGCACCCACAGCCGCCACGCTCTCGCGGCGCGCGAGCACGCTCTGACCATGCTCAAAGTTCCCATGATCCCGCACGTCGAGCAGACGGCAGGCAAACGGCGCGTCGGCCGCGCCTACAACCGCCGAAACCTCCTCGGGCCGCCAGACGAAGAACTTCCCCTCCTCGCCCTCCGAGTCGGCATCCTGCGCAGCAAAGAAGCTGCCATCCTCCGCCGTCATCTCACGCTCGAGCCAGCGCACCACGCCGCGCGCCGCGACCTCCAGCTCAGCCAGCGGATCGGTCCGCAGCATCTCGGCGAACAGGCGCAGCAGCAGCCCGTTGTCGTAGAGCATCTTCTCAAAGTGTGGCACCTCCCACCCACCGTCGACGGTGTAGCGATGGAAGCCGCCGCCGAGCTGGTCGTAGATGCCGCCTGCAGCCATCCGCTTGGCCGTCATGACCGCATGCGAACCGGCCATCGGGTCGCCCGATCGATCGGTCGAACGCAGCAATAGTTCGAGGCTCATCACATTCGGAAACTTCGGCGCGCCGCCAAATCCACCGTTCTCCCGATCGGCGCGCGCCATCAGCTGCATCACCGCCCGCTTGAGGTCGCCAGGATTCGGTGCCGCTGCGCTGGCGCCCCGCTCCTCGCGCGCAATCGCCGCGGTGATCTCGGCCGCGGAAGTCACCACCTCTTCCCGCTTCTCCGTCCAGGCCCGATGGATGCCCTCAAGCACCTGCCGCCAGCTCGGCCGACCGTAGCGCGGGTCCGGCGGGAAGTAGGTGCCCGCAAAGAAGGGCTGCCCGTTTGGCATCAGGAAGACATTGAGCGGCCACCCGCCCTGCTGTGTGAGAAGCTGACAGGCCGACATGTAGACCCGGTCCACATCAGGCCGCTCCTCCCGATCCACCTTCACCGACACAAAGTGCCGGTTCTGAATCTCCGCGAGCGCGGGATCCTCGAACGACTCATGCTCCATCACATGGCACCAGTGACAGGACGAATAGCCGATCGAGATCAGCAGCGGCTTGCCCTCCGACCGCGCCCGCTCGAAGGCCTCTTCGCCCCATGGAAACCAGTCCACAGGGTTGCCCGCATGCTGCCGCAAATAGAGGCTCGTCTCGTTCGCCAGTCGGTTGGTCATCGCCTTCACCGCTTCCTTGGCAGGCAGGCCCGCGTCGTCACATCACAGTCATATCCTTCGCGGCAGTCGTCCCCTCCGCCACACCCGACGGCGCAGAAGGGCTGCGCACCGCCGATCACACAGACAAGACCTTCGCCGCAGCTCGCAGCATCGGTGCAGCCCGTCGCCACACACATCCCGCCGCGGTAACCGGTCGCCTTTCCGCTCGCCGAAACCTCGGGCACGCAGAAGGCATCGAGACCAAGCGGCGCAGCGCAGGAGATGGTCGCGCTGCAGGGCGCGCCCACATTCGGAGACTGCGGCGCAACGTGCGCCACATCGAGCGAGCAGACACCCTGTTCGCCCTCGAGCACATAGCACTGGAAGTCGCGGGAGCGGCACTCGCGCTGGCTCTTGCAGGCCTGAAAGCAGACACCGAGGCCGCCCTCCGAAGCACCGTCACAGACCGCGCCCAGACCACAGTCCGCATTGTTCTCGCAGGGCCGCGAACAGTAGCCGCCCGGCACCGTCCGGTCGCAGAGTTCCGACTTGCAGTCCGTATCGGCAACGCAGGCCGCACCCACCAACCCGCGCTTCGGAACAGCCGCCACCTGGGCAGGCTCCTTCGAGCCGCATCCCGTCCAAAGCACCAGCGCAGCCAAGACCAGAAACATCCGCTGAAGCATCGTCATCACCTCTTTGCACCGCACGCCGTCCACGCCATCGCGCCGCCGTGGAAACTCTCACCCGAAGAGGGTAGAGCGGCTACCGGACGCTGTCACGCTCCATGCTCTCTCTTCTCACCGGTCGCATGTCCCTTTCGGATTCCCCCTCCCGCCCTCAGGCGCCCTCCGTGCGGGTCTCCGAACTCGACGCCCGCTCCACCGCCATCACCATCCTCCTCGTCGCGACCTTCGTCGTCCTCGAGGCGGCGCGTGGCTACGGCGGCCCCCGTACGCCGCTCGGCGACGACGCATCGAGCCACACCGCCACCATCGCAACCTTCGCCAAGCTGCTCATGAACGGCCAGGGCTGGTGGTCCACCGACTACAACCTCGGCTTCCCGCTCGGCCTCTACTACCAGCCCGTGCCACACGTCGTGAGCGCAGCCTTCTGCGCGCTCATTGGCGGCCCCGACATGGCCATCTTTACCTACAAGTTCTTCTCCGTCGCCATGATCGCGCTGCAGCCGTGGGCCATCGCCTTCGGCCTCCGGCGTGCCGGCGCAGACCGACTCACCTCCGCCATCGCAGGCGCCCTGGCCCCCTTCGTCATCAACCCCGAGATCGGCGCCAGCATGGCCTTCGGCTACTCGGTCAAGGCCTCTCTCAATGTGGGCCTCTACACCCAGAACTGGGGCAACGTCGCGCTCCCCATCGTCTTCGGTGAACTCGTCGCGCTCATCGACAAACGAGGGCGCATCTGGACCACCGCACTCGCCGCCGCCTTCACCGCCGGCTGCCACATGTTCTACGCCATCGCGCTGGTCCCCATCATGGCCGTCCTCGCGCTCCTCATGCCCGGCCGCGCTGCCTCGGTGAAGAAGCTCGCCGGTGCGGGCGCCGTCGCCTTCGCCCTCGTCGCCCCCTGGCAAATCGAACTCTTCCAGAACCAGGCCTACTTCGGCGGCTGGCCCAACAGCTCCGGCGAACGCCTCGATGGCTACGGCTGGTCCGACACCTTCTCCGCACTCGTCTCGGGCGACCTCCTCGACGGCACCACCGCGCCCATCCTCACCATCTGCGCACTGCTCGGCCTCATCGTCGCCATCGCCCGCTTCCGCCACACAGCCTTTGGCCGCGCCACCATCGTCAGCCTCGTGCTCTCGCTGCTCGGTATGGTCGGCCGCGCCCCGCTCTTCGGCCACCCGCCCATCGCACCCGGCGACGGCTTCCTCGACCGCTTCCTCGGCGGCGGCTGGATCGACCTCTACCCGCTCCACAAGAGCGTGCAGCTCTTCCGCTACCTCTCCCTCCTGCAGTTCCTGCTCATGGTCTTGGCCGCGCTCGGCATCTCCACCGTAGCGCACGCCCTCTACCTCGCAGTCTCCACCCGCCTCGCCGGTGCGGGCTTCAACGAGCGGCTCGCCGCAACGCTCAGCCGCGGCGACCTCACCATTCTCCACACCGAGACTGCAACCCAGCGCAACATCGCCACTGCGCTCCCCACCATCCTG
>CAIWGR010000594.1 GCA_903912275.1 uncultured delta proteobacterium | reverse complement strand
TCGGCCGCGGCATCTGTGCCGGTGTCGGCGGCGGGCTTCTTCTTGCTGCTGCCGCTGCAGGCCGCGACCAACAGCAGGAGCAGCATCGCCACAAACCGCAGCAGGCCGGCAGTCCACAGGTCGCCAGCGCGATGACCGCAACCTACTTCCCGATTTCTGGCCAACATGAGCATCAAGTTCTCCGCTCAACCATGCAAACCCTGCACGAACCCGCAATTCTGCAACGGACAGCGCCTCGCGACCCCGTCGATGGCCACAACGCGAGGCGTCGGGATGCTCGACACGATACCGCCTGATCGCAGTCGGCGACAAGTTTCGTCGCAGGTCTGCGGCGCGCTACTCTTCGCCTTCTTCGCCGTCGCCCCCTTCGTCGTCGCCCTCACCGCCCTCTTCGAGTGGTGCGCCCGCCCGCTGCAGCTTTTCAGGCACCGTCGTAAGCACATCCTCCGATTCGGCCGTGACGTTCTGGTAGGCGAGGCGCCACTGCTCGATCGCCTCCTCCTTCTGGCCAAGCGCCCAGAGGATGTCGCCCAGATGGTCGACCAGCACCGCGCCCGGTCCCGCCAGTTCCACCGCCTGCCGACTCAGTGGCTCCGCCTCCGCAAACCGCCCCAGCCGGAAGTAGACCCAGGCCAGCGAGTCGAGGATGCCGCCATCCTCCGGCCGCAGCCGGTTGGCCCGCTCCAGGTAGGCCAGTGCTGTCGGCAGGTCGAGGTTGCGCTCTGCCAGGCTGTAACCCAGCTGGTTCAGCGCCACGGCGTTGGATGGATCGATCTCGAGCACCCGCTCCAGCAACGGCCGCGCATCATCGAAGAGTCCCGCCGCATCAAAGGCCGCCGCCGAGGCCATGACCATGCCCTCGTTGCGGCCCCGCGTGGCGAGCGCCGCAGACACAAAACAGCGGAGCAACGCAGGCCTCGCTGTTGCCCGCACACGGTCCACCGCGTCAGCATAGCGACGGCCGTTGCCGCCAATCCGGCCGGCAAGTCCTGTGAGTGTTTGGCAGGCCGAATCCGGCCCCTGCTGCGCCTCCACCGCCTGGAGCTGCGCGAAGCCCACAGCTACCGCGATCGACTCGCGGTAGCGAGCTGCGACAGGCGCCGCGATCGCCATCAGCTCTGCCAGGCTGCCCTGCTCCGACAAGAGCTCCATCAGCTCGCCTGCGTAGGCCTCCGAGCCGGCCTCCGCCGCCTGCCTGAAGAAGCCCGCCGCCTGCTCGATACGCCCTTCCCGCCGCTCCACCTCGCCGAGGCAGCCCCAGCCGATCGCCTGCTGCGGATAGGCCACTGTCCAGGCATGACAGGCCTCTCGCTCCGCATCGGCTCCCGCGCGGCCCGCAACCTGACGCCACTGCTGGAAGAAGCGCTCCGGTGCCCCCTCGCGCGACACGCCGACAAACAGCGCCAGCGTCGCCTCGACGCTCGATTTGCGCTGAAGATAGGGGAACTCGACAAGCGCCAGCTCCCACGCCGCCGCACCAAGACCGCCCGCGATCTTCAGCTCACGACGCGCATCGTCCGGCTTGTCCGAGAAGAAGAGCGCCTCCGCGTAGGCCATCCGCAGGCCCGCATCGGCGCCATCTGCGGCCACGGCCTGCCCCAGCGCCGACAGCTGCTCGCCGCGGCGATTTCCAAACCGCGCCAGCTCACCCTCCAGCACATGCTGCACGGCCTCCGAAGAGACCTCTTTGCGTGCCGCAATCGGCTCCTCTTCGCTGACTGCCGCGGCACGACTGCCGCAGGCGCCCAGCAGCGCCACAGCCGCTACGAGCACCAGCCACCGAAGCCGGAACTCAGGCAATCTCAGCACCCGAAGCAGGCGACTCGCAGGCCACCTTCAGCCCCAGATCTGCGATCATCTCATGGTCCTTCGCTGCGTTCCAACCGCGCGTCGTCAGGTAGTTTCCCACCATCGTCGAGTTGGCACCCGACGAGAACATCAAGGGCTGCAGGCTGCGAAGGTTCACCTCGCGGCCACCCGCCACCTTGATCTCCATCTGCGGTAGCAGCAGTCGGAAGAGCGCGATGCAGTGGAGCACCTCGAGCGGCTCCATCGGCTCCATCTTCTCGAGCGGCGTACCATCAATCCGGTGCAGGAAGTTCATCGGCACGGTGTCGACGCCTACGCCGCGCAGCTCCAGCGCCAGATCGACCCGGTCATCCCAGCTCTCGCCCATGCCGAAGATACCGCCGGAGCAGACGGCGATGCCGGCGGCCTTCAGATACTTGAGCGTGTTGAGCCGCTCGTCGTAACTGTGGGTCGTGCAGATCTCGCCGAAGTAGCGCCGCGAGGTCTCGAGGTTGTGGTTGAACTCGCCGAGCCCCGCCTCCTTGAGCATGACCGCAATCTCGGGCTCGTAGATGATGCCGAGCGAAGCATCGGGCTGCACCTTGCCCTCGGCCTTGATGCGCCGCACCGACTCGAGGACCGTGTCGAGGAACTTGCCCTTGGTGAGCGCCTTGGTCGCGGTCACGATGCCGAACCGGCCCGCACCCTCGCGCGCAGCACGCTCCGCCGCGATCTCCATCTCGATGGGGTCGAGCAGCGGGTAGGTCTGGATGCCGGTGTCGTAGTGGCGCGACTGCGCGCAGAACTTGCAGTCCTCGGGGCAGTGGCCCGACTTCGCATTGATGATGCCGCAGAGGTGGACCTCGTCGCCAACCTGCTCGTGGCGCACCCGGTTTGCCAGCGCAAAGAGGTCCCAGAGGTCGATGCCGGTAAGCTGCGTCGCTTCCAGCGCTAGCTCACGCGAGATGCCACCGGCAGAATAATCATGGCTCCGGAGAGCCTCGAGGGTCGGATGTACGGTCGGCATTACTTCACTCCCAGCGCTGCAGCGCGAATCGACTCAATCTCAGCAACAGACTTCGGCACACCGGCCGTGAGTACGCGAGGGCCCTGCTCGGTCACCACCACATCGTCTTCGACGCGGATGCTGATGCCACGGTAGGCGGGCCGCACATCAAGGTTCGAGGCGCTCAGGTAGAGGCCAGGCTCAATCGTCACGACCATGCCGGGGCGGTAGGCGAAGGCCCGGTTTCCCCGCTCGAGATAGGTGCCAACATCGTGCACATCGAGGCCCAGATAGTGGCCCGTGCCATGCGGGAAGTATTCCCCGATGCCCTCGGTGAGCGTCGCCTCGGCGGCGGCCGGCTCGAGGATGTCGGAAGCACGGAGCAGCTCCGCGAGCCGCGCCGTCGTCTTCTCATGCACCTGCTGGTTGGTGGCCCCAACCTGCACCAGCGTGATGGCGTATTCCTGCGCGGCGAGCACCAACTCGTAGGCGACCCGCTGCGCCGGCGTGAAGGCTGCTCCCACGGGGTAGGTCCGCGAGATGTCGCCGGCGTAGCCGAGCACCTCGGCGCCCGCGTCCACCATGACAAGTTCACCCTCCTGCAGCGTGGCGTCGTTGGACTCGTAGTGGAGCACATAGGCCCGGTCTCCGCCCGCCACGATCGAGTTGAACGACGGGCAGGAGGCCCCCTCGCGCTTGAAGGTCGCCTCGACGATGCCCTGCAGCTCCGCCTCGTTCATGCCCGGCCGCACACCCCGCATGCCGGCGAGGTGACCAGCCGCCGAGACCCGCGCAGCCTCCGACATCACCTCGAGCTCGTCGGCCTGCTTGAACATCCGAAGCCGGTGCAGGATGAGCTCCGCATCCACGACCTCGGAGGGGCCGCTGCGCGCCCTGCGACGCCCCTCGCGGCAGCTTCCGAGAATCTCGATGACCGTGCGGTCGTAGGCATCGTCGTTGCCAAATGTGAAGTGGAGGCGGTCTACCGAGGCGATGAGCGACGAGAGACCCTCCGACATGGTAACGCTGCTGTAGACCTTGTCGGCGCCGAGTTTCTCTGCGGCGCCCTGCAGCCCCAGGCGGATGCCGTTCCAGCGCTCTTCTTCAGGCTTGCTCTCCCGCACAAAGAGGTGAAACGGCGGCACGCCGGGCACCGTGCTCAGGAAGACGGCAGACTCGGGCTCGGTGAGCCCCGAGAGGTAGTAGAGGTCCGACGAGAACCGGTAATTGTAGTGGGTGTCGCGGCTGCGAATCTTCTCACGCGCGCCGAACACCAGCAGCCCTGCGTTGGGCCCCATCTCCTTCATTACCGCTGCGCGGTTACGCGCAAAGTCGAGCATTCCGTTCTGCATCGCACCTGTCTCCCGCAGGCGATCTGGACAACCGTTCAGACCACCGTCAAACTCCCTTCCGCTATACTCTGAGCGAGAGGCTCCGCAACCCTGTTGCTGTGTGACCAAGGCGACCATGCACATCCTCGTCATCACCCACCGGGCGGTTCACGGAACCGGTCCGGCGCGGAACATCCTGACCACGCTGGGTGCCCTGCTCGAACACACCGACGCACGGGTCACCCTGGTCGCGGAAGCGCTCGACGAGGGCGTCTCGTGGCGTGAGCACCCGCGATTTCGCTGGTTCTCGGATTTCCACCCCAAGCGTCCGGGCAAATGGGCCACCTCGCTCGCGACCCTACGGAGGGCCGCTGCAGATACCGACGTGATCTGGGTGCCCGCGAACACGGCCTCGCTCCTTCTTGCGCAGTCGTTGCGGCTCGGGCGACCGCTGGTCTGCGGGCCCAACATCACTCCGCTGCCGCTTCGTCGGGCCGACTCACCGGGATTCGTCGAGGCCGAACTTCTTTGCGACCGCTGGATCGAGGCCTCCCAGGCCCGCATCGACCATGTGAAGCGCCGCGTGCGCCTTGGTCGGCTGGAGCGGATCCCACATGCGATCGATCCCCGCACCTTCAGCCCCGCCTTCCGAGCCACGGACTTCTGGCCTGAAAGGGGCCTGACCGGCACCGGGCCGATCGCGCTGTTCACAGGGCGAGACTACGAACTCAAGGGGTTGGCGCAGCTCTTGGACGCGATGGATCTCGTCAACGCCGACCGCGCCGTTCCCGTCCAGCTCGCCGTCATCGGCGATATCACACCCGCCCATGCCGAGCGCGTCCGGACCCGACCTTGGGCAGTCGCTACAGGACGGATGAACCTCCCTGCTCTGGCGACCGCCTTTGCGTCAGCCGACGTTGCTGTGTCTCCGAGCAGCTGGGAGAGTTTCAGCTATGTGGTGCTGGAGAGCCAAGCCAGCGGCATCCCGGTCATTTGCGGAGACCGCGGCGGCCCCCCCGAGATTGTGGCGAACGAGGATACCGGCTTGGTGCTGAAGATTGCCTCCGACGAGACCGGGCTTCACCTCTCGGACGCACCCGCGACGTTGGCCCGCGCGATCGAGCAGCTCGCCGACACGCCCGATCTGCGTCAGCGCATGGGAGCGGCCGCTCGCGAGCGAGCCGTTACCGAATTCAGCGAGGCAAGACTTGCCGAGAGAATGATGAAGCTGTTCGAGAGCCTCGCACGTTGAACCCACACCATCGCCCACCCCAAGACGAGACAACCCCTTGAGCAGCCAATCACCCCTCGCCCTCGTCTCCGGTGCCACCAGCGGCATCGGAGAGGCCACCGCCCTCCTCCTCGCCCACCGCGGCTGGACCGTCGCAGCCACAGGCCGCCGGCAGGACCGCCTCGCCGAACTCGCTACCAAGGCCCCGGCCGGCTCCATCCACACCTTCGCCGCCGACCTCACCGACGACGGCGATGTGGCACGCCTTATCGAGGCCGTTACGACCAAACTGGGCCCGCTCCGCGGCCTCGTGAACGCCGCAGGCATCCTCGAAGGCGGCTCGCTCGAGAAGGCCTCCATCGACTCCTTCGACCGGGTCATGAACATCAATGTGCGCTCGGTGGCCCTGCTCACCAAGGCAGCGCTCCCCGCCCTCCGCCAGACCGGTGCGGGCGCCTCCATCGTCAACATCTCGAGCGTCACAGGCACCCGCTCCTTCCCCGGCATCCTCGCCTACTGCGTCAGCAAGGCGGCACTCGACCAGATGACACGCTGCCTCGCCCTCGAGCTGGCCGCCGATGGCATCCGCGTCAACGCAGTCAATCCGGGCGTGGTCGTCACCGAGCTCCATCGCGCCTCCGGCATGGACGATGCCGCCTACGCAGCCTTCCTCGAGCGGAGCCAACAGACCCATCCCATGGGCCGCGTCGGCCAGCCCGACGAGGTCGCCGAAGCCATCGTCTGGCTCCTCTCCGACGCCACCGGCTGGATCACGGGCGCAACCCTCCCCATCGACGGCGGCAGACACCTCACCTGCGCCCGATGACCCTCGACGTCCCCGACCACCGCCTCGCCATCTGCCGACGCTGCCGGAACAGCGAGCGCATCGCGGCGGGCGCAGACGGCGCGCAGCTCCTGCTCGACCATGCCCGCGCTCGGGCGACCACGCCCGATGGGCACCCCTTCCACGCCCGGCTGAGCCACTGCCTCAACTCCTGCGACGCCGGCCACACCGTCCGCGTCGAGTGGCAGGGCTGGGAGTTCGCCTTCGTCGGCATCCGCACCTGCGACGAGCTCGACGAGGTCATCGGCGCCCTCGCAGAAATCGCAGCGCAGAAGGCCCCCGAACAGCTCCGCAAGAGGCTCTACCAAGTCTGGCATGCTGGGCGCCTGCAGTTCCACGCCGGCCTCCGCCCGCCGATTGGTTGACGCGCACCGTGCGCCGCGCCACGATCCTCCACCCTTCAACGAACGACCTCGTGGTACCATGACCCAGTCCGACGCGCGCCATCACCTCTTCTCCTTCGATGCCAGCCTCGAGGCCGCCAACGACCTCCGCGCACGCGGCTTCGGCAGGCCCGATATCTGCATCGTCCTCGGCTCCGGACTCGGTGCCCTCGCGGAGCGCGTGAACATCACCGCGGAAGCCGCCTACCGCGACATTCCCCACTTCCCCACCAGCTCGGTCGCCGGCCACCGCGGCCGCCTTCTGTTCGGCACCCTCGCCGGCCGCTCCGTCCTGCTCATGGATGGCCGCGTGCACGCCTACGAGGGCTATGGCGCAGACGACGTCGTCTTCCCCGCCCGCGTGATGTGGCAGCTCGGCGGCCGCATCCTCCTCGTCACCAACGCGGCCGGCGGCATCAAGTTCGGCTCCGCGCCGGGCGACCTCATGCTCATCGAAGACCAGATCAACCTCACCGGTCGCAACCCGCTCATGGGCCACAACGACGACCGCTGGGGAACCCGCTTCCCCGACATGTCGGAGGCCTACGACGCCGAGCTGCGCGCCACTGCACGGGCGAGCGCCGAAGCCCAAGGCATCCCACTCACCCAGGGCATCTACGTGGGGCTCCTCGGACCCACCTACGAGACACCCGCGGAGATTCGCATGCTCCGCAACCATGGCGGCGACGCGGTCGGCATGAGCACCGTCCTCGAGGTCATCGCCTGGCGCCACCTCGGCACCTCCGGCGCAGGCCCGCGCGGCCGCGTCCTCGGCATCTCCTGCATCACCAACCTCGCCTCCGGCATGCCGGGCGCCGTCCTCTCACACCACGACGTGCAGGAGGTCGCGAACCGAAGCCGCGACCGCTTCTGCAACCTGGTGCAGGGCATCGTCGAGCGCCTCGAGGTGACGCCGTGAGCCGTCCCACCGCCCAGCAAGAAGCAGAGCTCTACGCCGCCGCGAAGGCCGCCATGCAGCTCGCGCACGCCCCCTACTCCAACTTCCTTGTGGGCGCGGCGCTGCTCTCGGCAACCGGCCGTATCTACGCCGGCTGCAACATCGAGAATGCAAGCTACGGCGCCACCATCTGCGCCGAGCGGAACGCCATCTCCGGCGCCGTGATGGCAGCAGACAAAGAGCTCATCGCTGTGCTTGTCATCACCGCGACCGAGTACCCCACCTTCCCCTGCGGCATGTGCCGGCAGGTGCTCGCCGAGTTCAACCCGGCCATGCTCGTCATCTCGACCACGGTCGACGGCGGACGGGCGGAGCAGTCGCTCTCCACCCTGCTGCCCTCCAACTTCAGCCAGCATGATCTCGAGGCCGCGAGCGCGCTGAAGCGATAGCGCCACTTGTGAGGCGGCGCGCCCGCGGATACCCTCGCTGCATCATTTCAGGAGGGTCCCTTGAGCCATCTCACCGCTTCGCGTGCACCGTTGCCCTCCCTCGATCTCGCCGCACTCCGGTGTGACGCCGAAACGGTCTGGCTCGAACGCCTCTCTGCCGCCTTCGAGGGCCCCGGCGCGCCGCCGGCACCCGCACCAGATCCCGACCTCCGCGCCACCCTCATGGGCACCGCGCAGCGCCTCACTGCGGCGGCCTCGCCGCAGCTCGCCGATGCGCTCGCAACCGCCGCAGCCCGCCTCGGCGTCACGCAGCCCGTCGAACTCTACGCGGGCGCCGACGCCGAAGACCCGGCGCTGCTCCTCGCACCTTCGCCACTGCTCCTGCAGATTCCCGCCTTCACGCTTGGGCTGTTCGACGACCAGGCCGCCGTCGCCTACCTCGGCCACCAGCTCGGCCACCATCTCCTCCATGGCCTGGCTTCGGGCGCGGCCGTTGCTGCAACCCGGGCGCTGACCTGGCTCCTTGATGAACGCACCACCGCGCCACCGGCGGCCGCTGCCTACCTGCTCGCCCGCGAGATCTCCGCCGACCGCGCCGCGCTCGCCGCAACCCGCTCGCTCAAGGCCGTCGCAACCCAGTTCCTCGCCATGCAGTCGGGCCTCGAGGCCTCGGCCGTCGGCCCCGACGTGGATGGCCTCCTCCGCCAGTGCAACGAGCTCGTAAAGGCGCTGCTCGCAGGAACCGGAGAGCCGCCCGTCGGCAGCGAGTCCTACCTCCGCCTCTGGGCGCTCGAGCGCTTCGAAGCAACACCGGCCGGCGCCAGCATCACGGGAGGTTCAGCCACCGCACAGGCCGCGGCGGTCGAGCAGGAGATCTCCGGTCTCGTGGAGCGCTACGCCGCCTCTCTTCAGGTGGCCGGCGAACCCGCGAAGGGCTCCAACGACCTCAAGGAGTTCGCGCTCGCCGCAGCCGTCCTCGTCGCGGAGTCCGACGGCGAGATCGAGGAGTCCGAAGGCACGCCGCTCGAGGCCGCCTTCGCCTCCCTGGTCCCCGACTGGCGCTCCTACCTCGACCCCGCCGTCGCCTCGCGCCGACTCAGCGAACTCGCCCCCATCGCCGCCGTCGCATCGACCGACCAGAAGCTCGGCATCCTCTCGCTCCTCTCCCACATCATCCTCGTCGACGGCAGAGCCACCAAGCGCGAGCTCAACCGCATCTACCAGATCGGCGATCTCATCGGCGCCGGCGACCTCTACCGCAGCTCGCTGCCGCCCATGCTCGGCGAGCTGACCGTCGAGGCCGACGACGAGAGCAAGCCCTCCGCCGTCCAGATTCCGCCGCGCGCCAGCGAGAGCTCCAACGCGCTCGATGCCCACCTCTTCAGCATCGGTCGGCGCGGCGGCGGCCTCACAACCCTCCGCCGGCTCATGCGGCTCCTGGGCGGCTCCACCCGCGAGGCGCTGCTCACGGTCATGGAGGGCTCGCTCCGACACTACAACCTCCGCGCCCCCGCAGACCTCAAGACCCTCGACCTCGACACCCCCTTCGCCGTCGAGCTCATCCATCCAGCGCCGGCGATTGCAGCGGCCGCCGCCTCGCTCGAGCCTGCGCGCGAGCAGCTCCGGCGCGGCGTCCTCCGTCTGCGCGATGAGCTGGTCTCCGGCGATGGCCGTTCGCCCTCCGTCCGACTGCGCGTTGCGGGCCGATTTGCCGTCGACCTCTCCGAGCTCGACGCCATCTCGGAGGGCCTCTCCGAGCGGGTCCTCGCCTTCGCAAAGGTGGCCCATCCCGCCACCCTCGTCGAGGCTGCAGAGGTAGGACGAGCGGGTGCCGCCGCCAAGGTCGCAACGCGGGTCAAGGCGCTCTACCGCGAGCACCGCGCCAGGCTCGAGGAGTCCGGCGCCTGCGAGCTCTACCTCGGCTATCCCTTCCTCACCGGGTCCGCAGGCGGGTACGATATCCGCGGTCCGCTCGTCCTCTATCCGACAGACCTCGTCGTCGACGAGCGCGGAGGCCGCTCCTGGAGCCTCGTCGCCCGCGAAGATGAACACCCTGTCGCAAACCAGGCGCTCCTCCGGCTGCTCTTCTCCAAGCTCGGATACGCGCTGCCCGACGCGCTCATGGAGAAGTTCCACACCCTCGCCGCGCAGGACTCCGACGCGCTCCTCGCAGAGCTCGCCGTCGTAGGCCTCTCCGCCAAGCCGCTCTCCGGCACCCTCAAAGCCCTGCGACCCTGGGCAGAGGCCTCCGGCAAAGGCGCTGCGCTTGAGATCGAAGAGTCCGCCGTCCTCGGCCTCTTCCCCCAGTCCGGCTCCGACCTCCTGCAGGACTACAACGGGCTCCTCGATGCGCTCTCCGACCCCGCCCAGGACGCGCCTGCGCTCCTCGGCGTTGCAGGACTTGTCCTCCCGCCCCACCTCCGCGAAGCACTCGGCGTCGAAGAGCCCGTCGGCATCGCACCGACCGACATCGAACCCGTCGTCTATGCCGACCCAAGCCAGCTCGCGGTCCTCTCTCGAACCCATGAGACGCGGGCACTCGTCGTCGACGGCCCGCCGGGCACGGGCAAGAGCCAGGTCATCGTCAACCTCGTCGCCGACGCGCTCGCGCGGGGCTGCCGCGTTGCCGTCGTCTGCGAAAAACGGGCCGCACTCGATGTGGTCGCACACCGCCTCGAGAGCGTGGGCCTGCGCCACCTCCTCGCCGTTGTTCACGATGTCTCCGACGATCGAAAGGCCCTCTTCGAGCAGGTGGTCCGCCGCCTCGAGGCGCCCGCCCCGCACAGCTTCCGCGAAGCAGGCCACGCACAGGCCACAACCCTGAGCGGCTCCCTGTCGAAAGAGCTCGACGCGCGCGGCGAGCTCCTTGCACTCCGCCACGACGACGACCTGCCCACACTGGGAGAGCTCCACGCCGGACTGGCCGGGCTCGAAGAGCTGACGGCCTTCTCGCCTGCTGCGCTCGCAGACCTCTCCGCCACCGCCGCAGAGGCGCTCGCGCAGGCCCTCGCGGCCGTGCAGCCGCACGCCGCCTTGCTCTCCTCTTCGCCCCACCTGCTCCCCGGCGACGAGCGGCCCCGCGCCTCTTTCGCCGCCTCCTCCGCCACAGACTGGGAGATGCTCCGCGGCCGCATCAACGGCGTAGCGCAGCTCACCGAACAGGCAGAGGTCCTGCTCCGTGCGACCGGGCTTGAACCTGCCGCAGCCGCCTCCCGCCTCCCCGCGCTGTACGCAGCAGTCGCCGTCGCACGCGCCCTCGACCTCCCCGCCGAACAGCTCTTCGCGGGCCTCATCCTCCGTGCCTCTAGCGCGAGCAAGGTGGCCGGCAGCGGAGCCTGGCTGCAGGCTGCGGGCACTGCAAGCCACCGCTCGATTCCCGAGGGGCTCGCCACCTGGGAGCAGGCCGCAGAGGCCATCGACAGCACGCCGCAACCGGTCTTCGCGCAGGAGACAGACGAGGTCCGCGCGATGCTGCCCGTCGCGCTCGCCACAGCTCCCGCCTGGTACCGCTGGTTCCTCCCCTCATGGTGGTCTGCGCAGGCCGCCATGCGCCGCTGGCTCGCCACAGAGTGGCCCGAGCGCGCCGCCGAACCTGTCACTGCTTCGCTCCTTCTTGAGGTCCGCCGCCGCATCGCAGCCAGCAACGGCTGGCGCGCCCTCCGCGGCGTCTACCAGACACTCGGCGGCGAGCTCGTCTTGCCGGCCTCCCGCGACGAAGCCCGCGCCCAGGTCGTCATCCTCTCCGCCACCCTCGCGCAGCTGGGCAACCTCGAGCCCCACCGCGAAGCGCTCGTAGCACTTGACCTCTGGCCGGCAGCCAGCGTCGTCGGCATTGGCGCCTGGCGCAGCCGGCTGCTGCAACTCAGCGAGGCACTCACCCTCTTGCAACAGGCTGCCGCCGAGCGCGCCGCACTCCACGCGCTCTTCCCCACGCTGAGCGCCGACGCGCCACCCCAGGCGCTCCGCGACCTCGCCGCGATCGTCGCCTCGCACTCCCGCGCCATCACCGCCGCAGACCGCGCCATCGCCTCGGCCAACGCGCTCCACCCCACCGCCCGCCCCCTGCTCGCACGCCTCTGCGAGCGCCACGCCACGGCCCCCGCTGCGGGCTGGCGCGCTGCCGTGCTCCGCGGCTGGGCCCAGGCGCAGGTCGACAGCATCACGGCACGCGAGCCGGCTGTCTCAGGCCTCGACAAGACCACCAGCCTAGGCCCGCTAGAGACCGCAGAGGCGCGGCTCCAAGCACTCACCGCGGAGCTCACGGGCAGCGCCTCGCAGCGGGTTGTCGCGCTCCGCAACGAGGCCCCGCTCCTGCAGGTCATCGATGCCGAGAAGGGCAAGCGCCGCACCGAGCTCCAGTCCACCAAAGAGGGGCTCCTCAAAGAGGCGCGCAAGCAGCGCAGCCGCATGCCGCTCCGTACCTTCGTTCGCACCTTCGCGGAGGAGGGCCTCTTCGACCTCCTCCCCGTCTGGCTCGTCTCGCCCGAGACCCTCAGCGTCCTCTTCCCACGCGAGCCCATCTTCGACCTCGTCATCATGGACGAGGCCTCGCAGTGCACCGTCGGCTCCGGCTTCCCGGTGCTCCTCCGCGGGCAACGCGTCGTCATCGCCGGCGACGAGCATCAGATGCCTCCGACCAGCTTCTTCCAGAGCGCCGACGACCCCGAAGAGGTGCCCGTAGACGACCGCGAATCACGCGAGCTCCTCGACGGCGAATCGCTGCTCGTCCTCGCCCGCTCCCGCGTCCCCAACATCGGCCTGCGCTGGCACTACCGCTGCCTCTTCGAGGAGCTCATCGCCTTCTCCAACCACGCGATGTACCAGGGCAACCTTTCCACCATCCCCGCCACCCGAAGCGCCGCCGCGCAGGCCCAGATCAGCTGGATCCAGGTCGATGGCGCCACCTACCTCGACGGCGTGAACAAGGTCGAAGCGGAGCGGGTCGTCGACCTCGTCGCCAGCCTCCTGGTCGACCGCCCTGGCGAGAGCCTCGGCGTCGTCACCTTCAACATGCAGCAGCGCCAGGCCATCCTCGATGCCCTCGACAGCCGCTGCGAGTCAGACTCCGCCTTCGCCGAAAACTACCACGCCGCCCTCGCACGCGAACGCATGGACGAGCGCCCCTTCGTCAAGAACCTCGAGTCCGTCCAGGGCGACGAGCGCGACATCATCATCTTCTCGCTCGGCCACGCACCCACGCAGCGCAAGCGCAAAGATGGCAACAGTGAACGCTACGTTCCGGCCCGCTTCGGACCGCTCGGCCAGAAGGGCGGCGAGCGCCGCCTCAACGTCGCCGTCTCACGCGCCAAACGGCAGATCTGCATCGTCGCCTCCTTCGAGCCCACGCTGCTCTCCGTCGCCAACACCACCCATGAAGGCCCCCGCCTCTTCAAGGCCTTCCTCGAGTTCGCCTGGCACCTCTCCGCTGGCCGCAAGGCGCAGGCCGAACGGACGCTCGAGCTCCTGCGCGCCTACCGCCAGGTGGCCAAGCCCGCCGTCGTCAGCCATCGTCCTGCCTTCCTCCACCCGCTCAAGGTCCAGGTCGCGCTCGCACTCGAAGCGCTGGGCCACACCACCCAGCTCGATGTCGGCACCTCCTCTTTCCGGGTCCCCGTCGCTGTCGTCGCCCCGAACGACCCGCACAGCTACGCGCTCGGCATCCTCTGCGACGAAGGCAGCCAGGTCGAATCGGCCCATGCCCGACATGTCCACACGCCGCAGGTCCTCTCCGCCCGCAGCTGGAAGACCCTCTCCATCAGCGCCCGCGACTGGCACCGCGACCGCGACGCAGAACTGGCCCGCATCACGGCCGCACTCGCAGCCCCCCGCTGATCCGCCGGCCTAGGCCAGCTTCTCCGAGCAGAGCCAGCTCCATGCAATGATGGAGTTCTGCGGGTTCACACCCAGGTTGGTCGGGAAGGCTGAGCTGTCGAGCACATAGAGGCCCGGCATCTCGTGCACCTGACCGTCGAAGCCTACCACGCTCCGCTTCCGATCGGCGCCCATGACGGCGGTTCCGAACATGTGCGACGCGATGCCGTGGTAGCGGTTGGGGCTGTTGTCGAGCTGGTCGAGTGCCTCCATCTGATCCGGATGGTCCATCCGCTTCGGAAGGCCGTGGACGCCCGGCGACACCGACTTCGCGCCCGCCGCAAAGAGCATCTTCGCCATCAGCTTGAGCCCCCGCTTCAGCCGGATCACATCACCATCGGTCATGTCGTACTTGATGCGGGTGCGGCCCGTGAAGTCGCGGTAGACGCGGCCATGAGCCTCAGACCGCACATGCACGCCCCAACAGGCGAGGTGGCCCACACGCTCCACATTCTCCATCAGCTTCTTGCCGTAGCCGTCGAACCGAGCCGCCGCGTTGTCGAGCGGAATGGAGACCGTCTCGAACTTGAGCCGGTCGGTCCAGAGATGGGTCGACTCGTACCCCTGCGTCACGCTCTCCCACATCCGTACCGGCTCTTCGAACTCACCGAGCAGGCTGATGCCGGGGTGGCACTGGAACCGCTGGCCTACGAGCCCGCTCTCCTTGCCGATGCCGCTCGCTGCAAGCAGCAGCGGTGTCTGGATGGCACTGGCCGCGAGCAGCACGGCCCGACGCGCACGGAAGGTCGCCTTCGGCCCCTTCAGACGGTCCGGTGACGAGACGAACTGCGCCTCTACCAACCCCGCGCGGCCATTCACACGCGCAATCTTCGAGACGCGGCACTCTGCATACAGACGGGCACCCTTGCGGAGCGCGAAGGGCAGGTAGGTCTGATCCATGCTCTGCTTCGCGGCGGTCGGACAGCCCTGGATGCAGCGCGACGACCCCTGGCAGCCCACAACGTTGCGGCGGATCGGGTTGTGCGAAAAGCCAATGGCCTCGAGACCGTCGCGAAGCAGCGTGTTGTGACGGCCCAGCACCTCTTCGGGCGCCGGCGCAATCTGCAACTCCTGGTCAACCCGGTCGTAGATACGGCTGAACTCCTCGAACGAGAGGTTCTCCGGAAGCTTGTGGTCACGCACCCACTCCGCGTGCAGCTCCGGCTTGATGCGGTGGCAGATGGCACCGTTCATCGTCGTCGTGCCGCCCACGCCCATGCCCTGAATGATGGGCAGGAAGAGCCGGCCTTCGGCTACCTGAAAGCCGCAGTCACGCCACGAGCTGCGGAACCCTGTCCAGACATCGTAGCCCCGCTCCTTCACAGGAACATAGGGGCCCTCTTCCACCAGGATGACGCTGTGGCCAGCATCCGTCAGAACACGCGCCGCAGTCGCGCCGCCCGCGCCGCTGCCGATGATGACGAAGTCGGCCTCGTCCTCAATCCGCGCCTGGCCCGACACCATCGAAAAGACCTGCATCCCATCGGGGATCCGCTTCGGCTCAGCCATGACGCTCGGTCTCCTCAACCCAGTTCGGAACGCGGAAATCCGGCCGCTCGATCCCCACAGCCCGCTGCACCTCGGCAGAGGAGCAGTAGGCCATCGAACCCATCATCTTGAACAACGTCGGCAGCTCGCGCAGCGCGTAGATCGGCGACATCGACACCTTCTCCAGCGCCGCAGACCGGCGCTCTTCGGAGAGCATGCCGAGCGGTACCGGAAGCGCGAAGGCGAGCAGCGGCGTGAAAAGGTAGACGAGCCAGATCGCGGCCCGCATGCCGACCATCGTGATGGGCGGTCCCACGCGGAACACATCGGTCACAAAGGCCTGCGTGGTCCGAAGCTCGCTCGCCTTCCACGGCAGCGTCGCGACGCCCCCCGAGAAGGTCGCGTCGAACACCGTCATCAACCATCTCCGCTCAAACGAGAAGAGCTTCATGCAACCACCTCGGGATTCGATAGAACCCGAGAGAACTAGCAACGACCCCTACTAATGACCAGTGGGTCGGTTTCGCATTTGTGCACGAATTTCACACACGCCGATCCGAGCTAGCGGACGATGCGACCCGCGTCGTAGACCATCACCTCGATGAGCGGCTTCCGCTCCAGCTCCCGGCGCAGAGCACCCATGACCGCGCGGCGGATCGCCTCTGCAATGGCAGGCTGGCTCCGCCGTGACTCTCGGTCGAGCTTACCGAAAGCGGTCGCGGCCGCCTCCTCGGCAAGCTTGAGGATCTCCTCGACCTCTTCCGCCACACCCATCGCCGACAGATGGGGCCCATCGAGCAGCTCTCCACGACGGAGATCGACAGCCACAAAGACCGTCATCACACCGCGGCGCGCCAGCCGCCGACGCTCCCGCATCGCCTGGCCATCGACAGGTCCGAGCGCCGTTCCGTCGATCGCAATCCCGACGGCGTGGCGACGGCCGATGACCTTGGCACCCTTCGGCGCAATCTCCAGCACATCGCCGTTGTCGAGCACATGGGCCTCTTTGACGCCCAGCGTGCGCGCGAGCTCCGCATGACGCTTCAGGAAGCGATGCTCACCATGCACTGGCACGAAAATCTTCGGGCGCAGACACTCGATCATCAGCTGCTGCTCGTCGCGGTAGGCGTGGCCCGAGACATGCACGCTCCGCTCATCCTCGAGGAAGCGGGCGCCGCGGCGGGCGAGCATGTTGCGGATCCGGCTCACCCCCTTCTCGTTGCCGGGGATGACCCGCGACGAGAAGATAACCAGGTCGTTCGGCGTGACTTCGAACGACCGCATCTCGCCCGTCGCCAGCTTGTTCATGGTCGCGCGGGTCTCGCCCTGGCTGCCGGAGCAGAGCAGCAGCAGCTGATGGCGCGGCAGGTCGCGCGCGCTCTCGATGGAGGCGATGATGCCCTCGTGCGGCAGCCGCAGCAGCCCGAGCTCGCGCGCGATACCGACCAGCTTCTCCATCGAGCGGCCCAGCAGGACGACCACGCGGCCCGTCTCGGCAGCAATGTCGCAGAGCGACTGAACGCGGAAGAGGTTGGTCGAAAACAGCGCCACGAAGACCGCCTGATGGGCCTCCGAGATGGCGGCACGCAACCCTTCGCGCGCGTCGCGCTCCGAGCCCGAACGCCCCGACCGCTCCACGTTGGTGGAGTCGGAGAAGAGCACCTGCACGCCCTCGTTGCCGAGCTCGCGGAGCCGCGTCAGATCGGCCGGCGGCTCGTTGAGCGGGTTGGCATCGAGCTTGAAGTCGGCGGTGTGAACGAAAAGGCCCGAGGTGGTGCGGATGGCCAGCGCACAGGTCTGCGGGATGCTGTGGTTCACATGGATGGCCTCGATCTCGAAGGGCCCCACCTTGAACCGGCTGCCCGCCTCAAACTTGTGGATGACCACGCCGTCATCGAGGTCTCGCTCCTGCAGCGTCGCCCGGATCATCTCGGCTGCGAGTGGCGGTGCGTAGATGGGCAGATCAATCTGCTCGAGCAGGTAGGGGACAGCGCCGATGTGATCGAAGTGGCCGTGGGTGATGACGAGCCCTGCGATGCGGGTCTCGTTCTCCACCAGCCAGTCGAGATCTGGCATCACCAGCTCAACCCCCAGCGTCTCCTCGTCCGGGAAGGTCATTCCACAGTCGATGACAAGCAGCATCCCGTCCTGCTCGAGGACGGCACAGTTCATTCCAATCTCACCAAGGCCGCCGAGGGCGGAAAATCGTACGGGATGTGCCAAGTGTAGGTCTACTTCCGAGACGCTCGCGCGTCGTGCACGGGAAGCGTGACGCGACCCTTGATTCTGAACTTCTGTCCGAGGCCCTGTTCGGCCACGAGGGCGCGACGCTTCGCGCGGGCCGGAGCGGCGTTGATCTCTTCGCCGAACTCCGCGCGCACCTCCGACTCGATCTGCTGCGGGATGTCGATGAAGACCTCGCGGTAGCTGTCGCACATCGGGCACTCCATGTGGGGCTGACCACCCGACAGCACGAAGCCACAGGAGCCACAGCACCAGATCAATGCCTGCGAATAGGACGACTGCGTCATGACTTCACCTTCCATAAAAACCTGAGGGCGCAGCGACCTACGGCGCGCCCGAACCTGTGCCTGAGCCCTCTCCAGAGCCTGCGCCCGAGCCTTCGCCCGAACCGGCCCCCGAGCCCTCGCCCGAACCATCGACGCTACCCACAACCAGCACCTGCGCTGTGGCAGAGCCCTTTGCACCACGATCGTCGATGGCCGACACGACCACCTCGTAAATCCCGCCGCGCCGGAAGACATGGTAGGCGCGCGGACCAACGGAGAGCTCCTCCGGCGAATCGTCGCCCCAGACAAAGCTCCAGCTCACAACGCGGCCATCGATGTCGTAGGAGCCAATCGCGTCGAAGAGGCCCGACTCGCCTGCCGCCAGCGTCGCAGGACCGTCGACCACCGCCACGGGACGGGCGTTGTCGCCCGGCGCACCACCGCCACCGCCATCATCGCAACCCGCCAGAAGCGCCAGTGCGGAGCAGAGAGTCAGGAGCCCGAGACGCTTCACGCCTCACCCCGCTTCAAATACTTGCCGAGGAAGAGACCAACCTTGGCCCAAGCCGCGTCCGTGATGAACTCCGGCTTCGTCATGTTGGCATACTGCAGCGCCGAAGAGGCCTCCGAGGTCGCCTCCTTCTCGAGAGGAATCGTCGCGATGACACGCTTCAACACCGCCCGCACATTGGTCACGTTGGCGTGCACATTCGCCATCACCGAGTTGATGTCCACATGGTCCTCATCGGTCCAGACATCGTAATCGGTGGCGAGGCAGATCGAGGCGTAACACATCTCCGCCTCACGGGCGAGCTTGGCCTCCGGCAGGGCCGTCATGCCGATGATGCTCGCGCCCCACGAACGGTGGAGCTCCGACTCCGCCTTCGTCGAGAAGAGCGGCCCCTCCATGCAGACATAGGTGCCGCCGTCGTGATGCGTGATGCCCTCTGCTGCGCAGGCCTCCAGCAGCACCGACCGCAGGTCGGGGTGGAAGGGGTGGCTGAAGCCAACATGCACCGCGAGGTCGTCGTAGAAGGTGTCGACCCGATTCCGGGTCCGATCGATTGCCTGATCGGGAATCACGAAGTGGCGCGGCTCGATCTCGCGCCGCAGCGAACCCACCGCCGACACCGTCGCCAGCCAGAAGACGCCGAGCGACTTGAGGGCCCAGATGTTGGCCCGGACAGGAATCTGCGTCGGGTTGTAGCGATGACCGCGGCCGTGACGGGGAAGAAAGGCAACCTTCCGATCGCCCAGCAGGCCGATCACGATCTTGTCGGAGGGCATCCCGAAGGGCGTCTCGATCGTCACCTCGTCGAGGATCTCAAGACCGTCGATCTCATACAGACCCGAACCACCGATAATGCCAATCTTCACGTCGCTGTGCAGCATCTCTCGCTCCAATTCCCATACATTCCTGCGTGCGGCGGCGGGATACTCCCTCCGCGCCGCGCGGTAAAGTCACGCGCACAAATGGCAGCCAGACGAACGCCCAAAATTTGCTTCGTCTCTTCCGATCCGTAACTTGGCTGTGGACTCCAAACCCTCGCGACGGACGCATGCTCTATCCTGCATCACAGCCGACTCCGCCTGAACGCTCGAGCCCTGCCTCCGAGAGCGAGGGCAGAGCCATCTGGGTTGTTGGTTCCATCGAGACCTCCGTGGCGGTGCAGCAGGCCGTCGGCCGCACTGCGGGTGCCGTCGCAGGCAGCCGCGTCCTCCGATTTGAAGATGCCGAAGCGCTCGACTTCGGCGACGCCGCCGCAGCAGCGACGCTCGTTGTCTTTGATGTCAGCGCTGCAACGCTCGGCAATCGGCTCACCACACTTGCCCGGCTCCGGCGCGCAGACCCGCTCGGCCTCGTGCCGGCGCTGGCACGCGTCGAGGCCGACCTCGACCCGGCACAGCTCGCGCTCCTGCAGGCCGCCGGACTCGACCTCGCGATCCCCTCCGCCGCCTTCGCACTCCCACGGCTGCAGGGAACCATCGCAGGACTGCTCATCGCAGCCGATCGAGGCCAGCTCCTGGCCACCGAACGCGCAGCCTTCGCCACCGGCATGCGCACCACCATGACGGGCGCCACCACGCTCGCCGCCGGCCGGGCCATGGTCCGCTCGCTCGTCGCAGCCGCGGTAGCGCGCGCGCCACAGCTCCGCACCGTCGTTGTCATCGAGGCCCACGCGGGGCTCGATAGCGCAGCAGAAACCTGGGGCCGCGAGGTCGTCTGGCGCTACGCTGCCACCGACGCCCGCTCCACCTCGCCCAACCACCTCCGCATCGGTGACCGCAACGACCAGACACCCTGGCGTGAGTGCATCGACATCCTCCGTCGGGCCTCCACCTCGCCCGACAAGTGTTGCACCCTCGACAAATTCTTCGCCACCTTCGTCGGCGGCGAGGGCTCCGGCTCGGCTCGGAGCTACGGCGTGGTCGCCATCTCCGAAGAGGGTTGCGACCTCCTCCCGCTCCTCGCGCAGGACCTCCTCCGCGACGCCGCCGTTGCCAGGGCCCACCGAACCGAGACACGCGAACAGAAGCGCGAACTCCGCGACGCGCTCCGGCTCGACCGCGAGACCGGCGCGCTCAACCGTACCGCCTTCCTCGAGTGGCTCGGCGCGCAGCCCGCCGACGGCTCTCCCCTCGCCGCAGTCATCGTCGACATCGACGGCCTCCGCACCGTCAACGCCCTCTACGGACGCACAGGCGGTGATCGCGTCTTGCGGGCCGTCACCGAGCGCGTTGCGGCCCTTCGCGGCGTCCTGGTCGTCAGCCGCTGGGGCGGCGATGAAATCGCCCTCATCGTGGATGGCGCGCAGGTGCAGATCGAGACACTTTTCGGTGAGATCCGCGGATTCCTCTCAACGCCCATCGACATCGAGAACACCAGCATCGCCGTCGCCCTCTGCGGTGGCGCGGCCGTCTGGACGCCCGACATCTCGGCCTCCCTCCTCATGGAGCGTGCCGAGGCCGCCCTCACCCACGCCAAGACGCAGGGCTCCGGCTCCATGCAGCTGGTCGATGAGTGCTTCGAGGCCGAGCTCCGCCGACGCGCGCAGATCGAAATGGCCCTCCGGCGCGCCAACCTCGAAGCGGAGCTCATCGTCGCCTTCCAGCCCATCGTCTCGCCCGCCGGACAGCCGGTCGGCGCTGAGGCGCTCGTCCGCTGGCAGAGCGCCGAACTCGGACTCGTCTCGCCCGTCGACTTCATCCCGCTCGCCACCCGCCTCGGCATCATGCGGCGCCTCACCGAGTGTGTCGTCCGAACCGCGACCGCAGCTGCGGCCTCATGGCCCCTCGGAGCGAACGGAAAGCCGCTCTGGGTCAGCGTCAACCTCTCCCCCGACCTGCTCGCCCACGAGCAGCTCGGAGAGCAGCTCCTCGACTGGTGCCACCCCGGCGCACGCGACCGTTTCGTCGTCGAGATCACCGAGTCCGAATACCTCTCCGCCACCGCCGCTGCGCAGGTCCTCGCCACGCTCTCCCAGGCCGGCGTCCGCATCCTCCTCGACGACTTCGGAACTGGCTACAGCTCGCTCGGATACCTCACCCGCTATCGCTTCGACGGCATCAAGATCGACCGCTCCTTCGTCCGCTCGCTCCCCGACGACCCGGCCGCCTGCAACATGGCGCGAGCGCTCACCCAGCTCGCACTCGCGCTCCAACTCACGGTCACCGTCGAGGGTGTCGAGACCGGCACCCAGCGCAGCTTCCTGCAGGCGCTCGGCGTCAACTCCCTCCAGGGCTACCTCTTCTCCAAGCCTGTCGCAGAAGAGCAGTTCGTCGCCTGGCTCGCGGTCCAACAGAACGCCGCCTCCGGAAAGAGCTAGCTGCTCCGGCCGAAGTCGTCCTGCAGCCGCTCGATGTCGTCCTCGCCGAGGTAG
>CAIWGR010000593.1 GCA_903912275.1 uncultured delta proteobacterium | reverse complement strand
TGCGAAGTACCACCGCCACTCGGTAGCAACCAGCTGTCTCCCTGACGCAGGAAACATGGACGGAAACGCGCCCCAGCCCGAATATCGGCCAGCCTCAGTCGGCCGCCTCTGGCCGCTGCTCTTCGCCGGACTGCTGCTTGGCCTCGTCACCACATGGAGGATCACGGGAGACCCCGATGCCTTCTGGCACCTCGCATCGGGGAGGCTCGCCTCAGCGACCGCCTCAACGCTTCCAACGGATCCCTTTTCCTTCTCCCACTTCGGGCAGCCCTGGCGCGTGAAAGACCTCGGCGGTGACCTCCTCCTCTGGGGTGCCTTCGCCCTCGCAGGCTACGCAGGTATCGCGCTCCTCGGCGCCCTCTTCTTCCTTCCACTCCCGGCGGCGCTCCAGTCGCTCGCGCCACGCCGCGGCCGGGTCCTGCCCGTGCTGCTCGCCGCGGCCTACCTTGCCGCAGTGTCGATGAGCGCTACCCCGCGGCCACGACTCTTTACCCTCGCGCTCTTCCCCCTCGCGTTGGTCCTCCTGGAGCAGGCCCGTGCCGCCGCACAGCGCCGCGCCGCCGGTCGTGAACTCGCCATCTGGTTCGGCGCCGCCGCGATGCTCGTGGTCACCTGGCTCCAACTCCACCGCGGCGGACTCGCCATCGCTCCGCTCCTCCTCGGGCTTCTCCTCTACCTCGCGACCGCGCGCCTCCTCGCGCGCTGGAGCAAGGCGCGTCTGATCTTCGGGCCGCCTCCCGATCGCCGCGGCCTCTTCGCTGCGGCCCTACTTACCTTGTCGCCCCTCGTTGCCGCTCTGCTGCACCCTGCGGGCATGGGGCTGCTCACCTCGACCTTCGGTGTCATGAACACCGAAATCTACCGCCAACACGTCTCCGAGTTTCAACCCATCTCGATGCACGATGCATGGCAGCACTTTCCCACGCTCGTCCTGCTCACCGCCGCCGCCCTCGGCGCGGCAGCCGTCGCACTCCGTCGGCTCGCAGCCGGTGACACGGCCTTCGCGGGCATCGCCTGGCCGGCAGCGGTGCTCTTGCTCTTCCTCGCGCAGGCACCCGGATCAGTCCGCTGGCTCCCCTACCTTGCTGCTGCTGCGCTCCTGCTCCTCGTCTGGTTTGCCGAGCGCCGCGCAGGCCGCCTGCCGGTAGTGCGCCCGTCCATGGCGCTGCCCTCCGCGACAGCGGTGGGCGCCGCGTTGATTCACCTCGCATCTCCCCACGAGCTCGGCGTTGGCGAGTCACCGCAGATGCCAGCCGCAGCCATCGCCTTCGCCCAGGCCAACCACCTCGGGCCCCGCGTGCACAACGCCTTTCACTTCGGCGGCTACCTGATCTGGGCCGGCGCACCGGCTTTCCAGACGCTGGTTGATGGCCGAAACGACATGGTCTTCGATGCACAGTTCTTCCTCGACTGTGTGACCGCAGAAGACGACCCGGCTGCCTTCCGCGCCATCGAGAAAAGGCTGCCCAGTGACTGGGTGCTGGCCGCCAACCCTGGCGTCAACCCCGCCTTCGGCTTCCTCGACCGCGACCCCGCCTTCGTCCCTATCTTCTGGTCCGAGCCGGCCACAATCTACGCCCGCCGCGGCTGCTTCCCTGCACTCGAAGCAAAGGCGCTCCACCTTATCCGCCCCTCCGATCCCGTAGCCTCGCTTGGCGCTGCGCTGCGCGCTGCGGCCGGCGACCGGAGCCGACTTGCGTCTCTCGAAGAAGAGCTCCTCCGCATGCACCAGGCATCACCCGACGGTGTGCAGAGCAACAGCCTGCTCCTGCTCTTCTATGGCTCGCTCGGCCCCGCCGCTTCAGAGCAGCGCGACGCCTACTGGAGTCGGCTCCGTCGGCTCGCCCCTGAGCATCCAGCCGTGCGTGAACTTGCCCGGCGGCTCAACCTCGCCCTCGATTAGGGCTGCGGCTCGAGCGTCACCACCTGCTCCCGCCCCGCACCCTGTTCCCACTCCACCTGGTAGAGCGCGCGCGCAGGTGCCTCCTTCGATGCGTCGAGCGTGACCATCAGCTGTGTTACGCCGGCGGGTAGCCCGCCAAACCGAACCTCGGCGATCCCGTCGGCGGGATTCGGGCCCGGCGGCCGCGTCATGCCCGCGAACCAGCCAATAGAACCGGCGTAACCGAGCCGAATCGAAACAGGCCGCGTCGTAGCCTCAGCGGGAATTCGGAATCGCACCCGCGCAGAACCGGGATGAGAGGTGAACTGCGCCGGTGCGACCGGCACAAAGCCGCGCCCACCGAACTGCGCCAACATGCCATCATCTGCACCTACGAGCAGCGTCCGTGCGAATCGCACCCCCTGCGTCGCGATGCGGTCCACAAACCGACGCCGCGCAGCCTCACAGGCCTTCTCCCCGTCGCAGGCCAGCGACCTCGCGAAGTAGGCCGGTGGAGCCGGCGGAGTCTGAACGCCGGCAACGCCGTAGACAGCGTGAATCGCAGGGTTGCTGACCCACATCTCGGGCAGCGCACCGCCATCCCAAAGCGCGTAGTAGGCCGCGTTCTGCAGCGGCGATACATACCGATTCTTGGACGCGCGACCGCCCGACACAACGGCCTGCATCACCAGTCCGGGGCCGGTTCGACCCATCCGCGCAGCCTCCGCCCGAACCTCCTCGCCCATCACGGTTGCCCCCACGAGGCTTGCGCCGAGGAAGACCGCGATGAGTCCGCTGTAGGCCGGCAAAAAGATGCGCCACTTCCCGCCCCAAGCCGCGAAGGGCAGCAACAGCGCAAAGAGCGCCGCCAGCACCCGCGGCTGCGCATAGGCCCACCCGGGAATGTGAAACGGTACCGCGAAATAGAGCCCGAGCAGCGCAACCGTTGCCGCAGCCACGAACAACCGGGTGCGGCGGGCACTCTCCGAACGGCCGCGGAGGTGAAGCATGAAGGCCGTGAAGGCGACAACAACAGGCAGCAGCCCGAAGGCGGAGAACCCCCCAAACGAGACCTCCCACAGGTTTGTTACCTGCTCCCACAGCGGAAGGCGCTGCACGCCCAGCCCCTCCGAGACACCGTTGCTCGCCTGTGTCGCTGTCACGACCAGCGTCGCCCAGATGGCGTAGAAGCCACCCGGCAGAAAGCCGATCACGGTGAGACCAACACGCGCAAACCGGGTGCTCATCCGATCGGTCGCCAGCAGCAGCGCCAGCATCCCCGCCACCACTGCAGTCAACCCGAACGCCACCGCATGGGCGACCGCCAGCAGTAGCCCCGCCACCATCAAACCCAGCAGATACCAAATCTTGCGACCCGAAAGCGCGCGCAGCGTTGCCGCAATCGTGAGCACCCCCAGCGCCATCCCGAGCGCGAAATTGTCGAACCCCATCGCCTGCGGGAATGCGCAGGTCAGCGCCGGTGCGAGCAGAAAACCGATGGGCCGCCGCTCACCC
>CAIWGR010000592.1 GCA_903912275.1 uncultured delta proteobacterium | reverse complement strand
GACGTGCTCCGCGACGCCTACTTCGGCCTTCAGGCCCGCGGCCAAAGCCAGTGGCTGAACAGCGCCCCCGCCGATCTCGACGCCACGGGCTACGACAGCTCGCCCGCACGCCCGGACCTCGCCGGCGGCACCCCCATCATCCGTGTTGAGCAGACGCCCGCCGGCATGGATCTCGCCACCCGCACCCGCGTCTTCGCCCCCTGGGGCCTCGATGCAAAAAGCTTCGTCATGCTGCTCGAGGTGCAGAACCTTGGCACCACCGCGACGGGCCAGGTGCGCGCCTACGCGCTCGTCAATCCCAACCTCGGCTTCGGCCGGCCCGGCCCCCGCTCCGAGATCGGTGCGGAGTTCGAGACGGTCACGACCCAAGCCGACGGCAGCCTGCTCGAGCAGGGCTTCGCGGGCCTCGTCCTCAGCCAGCCGCTGCTGCCGGCAACCCGCACAACCCACTCGCCCGCACTCTTCTTCGAGGCAGTGAACACGGGTGCCGGTGACCTGCCACTCCCTCCCACCGCCTCGAGCCTGGCCGATGGCTCCTCGGGCGCCTTCCAGTGGGACATCTCCGACATCCCGGCCGGCGAGAGCGCCTGGGTCGGCCTCCTCGTGAACTACGACCCCAACCCCGATGCGGTCGCGGCTACCGCCAACAGAGGCGCCGCCTGGATTGCCGGCCGAAGCGCCGCGCAGATCTGGCTCGACGAACTCGACCTCTGGCAGACCTTCCAAGACAGCCTCTCGCTCCCGTCCGGCATGCCGCAACAAGACGAGGCCGTCTTCCGCCACAGCGCGGCCGTGCTCCGCACCGCCCAGGTCCGCGAGCGCTCCACCTTCCTCCGCCCCGAGGTAGACCGCGGCGTGACCCGCTACACCGGCATCGACGGCAACGTCTCGGCCGTTGCACCGCCTGGCATCGAGCGAGCCCACAACGGGTATGGCGCGGTCCTCGCGAGCCTCCCGCCAGGCCAGTGGGCCTACCCCTGGGTGCGCGATGGAGCCTACGCCATCGTCGGCATGTCGGACGCCGGCATGATGAGCGAGGCCCGCGACGCCCTCGAATTCTACCTCAAGGCAGACGCCGACCGCTTCCGCACCTACAACGAGCTGTCTGCCGTTCCGCTCCGCCCCTACGCGCTCTCGCTGACTCGCTACTACGGCTTCGGCCTGGAGGAGAGCGACACCACCTGCAACGGTGACTTCAACTTCGAGTGGGATGGCTTCGGGCTCTACGCCTGGGCCCTCAAACACTATGCCGACCGCTCCGGCGACCTCGCCTTTGTCTCCGACAACTGGCCGCAGGTGCGCGACGGCGTGGGCGACGTCATCGAGGGGCTTGTGGAGCCTGACACCGGTGTGATGTGGGGCGACTCCTCCATCTGGGAGGTCCACTGGCTCGACTTCAAGGCCAAGCGGTTCACCTACACCTCGCTCACGGCTGCCCGCGGCCTCTGCGACCTCGGCGACCTGGCCGAGAGCATTGGCGAGACGGCCGACGCCGAGCGCTACCGCCTCGCGGGACGGGCGCTCCGGCAGTCCATCTATCGCAACATGCGCGATCCTTCGGGCGCTCTTGCCGCCAACATCGAGGAGCTCCAGACGGGCGGCGGCTACTGGGACGCCTCCGTCGTCGACGCCATCTCGCTCGGCCTCTTCAGCCCAGACGGCCCCACCTCCACCGCAACCCTCGCCGGCCTCCGCGCCCAGCTCACCGTGCCGTCGGGCCGCGGCCTCTTCCGCAACGACGACTCGTCCGACACCCACGGCCTCTCCCCCTACGGCAGCGAGTACGACACCGTTGAGTGGGTCTTCCTCGACCTGCGCGCCTCGATGGCTGCACGCCGCATGGCGCTGCCCGACTACGCCGACTTCCTGCAGGATTGGGTAGGCGATCAGACTCGCTCCAACTTCATGCTGGTGGGCGAGACCTACGACCAATCTTCGGGCGCCTACCGCAACAACGCCCCCATGATCGGCTTCGGCTCCGGCAGCTGGATCTCGGCCATGTGGCAGCGCTACGGCGGCCGCCAGGACGACCCGGCCTGCGGGATCTACTTCGAAGACGACCCGCTGTTCGGCCCCGATCTGCCCGCTGGTGACACGGGCGTCGATGCGGGCGCAGACACCGATATCGCCGACACGACTCCCGTCGACACAGGCGTTGCCGACACGACCCCGGCCGACACCGAGGTCGCCGATACGACCCCCGTCGACACGACCCCCGCCGACACGACCCCGGCCGACACCGAGGTCGCCGATACCGAACCCGCCGACACCACGCCCGCAGACACCGAGGTGGCCGACACTACGCCCGCAGATACTGGGCTCACCGACACCGGTCGCGACACCGCCGTCGACACGATTCAGGGCGGCGCAGACACGAGCCGCAGCGAGCCTACAGCCTCGCCCGGTGGCTGCTCCTCAGCGCAGGGCGGTTTCGCGCTCTGGCAGCTCCTCGCAGCGGTCGCGGTTGTCGCCCGCCGCACCCGCCGCCGCCTCGGCTAGGGCCGCATCCGCTCGATGTTGGCGAGCGCGCCGAGCCGCGCCTCCTCCATCATCTTGTCATGCTCCGACGGGTCGGCCCAGCGGGCTTGGCCCTCGGCCGGCAGCGCGTGGATGGGGTCGAAGTAGTAGAACAGCTCATCGGGACGAACCGCAGGCGCGGTGTAGACCGAAACGCCGGTGACACGATCGTAGTACTCGGCCGAATGGATGGCCCGCTTGCCGCCGCCGCCGGGTGCGTCGCAGACGAAGGTCGGCGTGTTAAAGCCGGCCGCCGAACCGCGCACCTGCTTCTCAAGCCACATGCCCTGCGCCAGCGAGGTGCGCAGGTCTTCGACCATCGGAACCAGGTCGTGCATGTAGACGTAGTAGGCGTGGACATTGATGTAGG
>CAIWGR010000591.1 GCA_903912275.1 uncultured delta proteobacterium | reverse complement strand
GGCGAAGTCGAACGCGCCTTTCAGGAGGTCAAAGATCTCCTCTTTGTCCATGGTCGTGCTGAGCACGACGCAGGTCTCCAGCTCGACCGTCTCCGGCATGCCGTGAGTCAGGATAGCAGGCTCACTTCCCTCCGTGAGGGTGAGCAAATCAGTGGGCACGGCAGCGGCTTTACCATCGACGTTGACCGCAAAGGCAGGCGTCGGCTTGGCTTCGAATTGTCCGGTTTCGCAGTCGAACCAGGTACCCCGCGGATTGGGGCAATGGATTGCCGGCGCGGGTGCTCCGACCCGGGTGCAGGTCTCCCCGATGAGTTCTTTCAAGCCTTGGCGGGCCGAAGGGTCACCATGTACCAGAAAGATGCCTTTTGTCCTCGCGGCTCGCTCGAGCTTATCGCCAAGAATGTACCGAATAATCGAAGCCCCGTCGGCATGTCCGGAATAGAATTCGGAAAGCGATTCAAAGCCACATTTCACCGCATCCCCGGGGATGGCCTTGGCGGGCCTGCCTGTCTGTGGGTCTTTCGGAATCTTGACAGCCAGGGAGGCGCGTTCGGCGAGGGGCAGCGGCCAGAGTTGCCTTAGCTGGCTTCCCGGCGAGCGGGCCGGAACGTAGCCGCAGAGGGCAAACGTGGCTTCTTCCTTGGTCAGGTATTGGTCGAGGAGGTCCGTCACCGGGCCGACTTGAGTCATGCCGCTACCGCAGATAATGACTGTCGGACGGCCCGAAGGGCTTTCGGGCTTACCCCAAAGCACTTCGGTGGCGATCTCTTCGTGGAGCTCATCTATGCGGGCGATCACCTTGGTCCGTCCGTAAGGAATCAGGTCATGGACCACGCCATATTCGTCATCCCCGGCCTCCCGGATGGACTGCAGCAGCGTCGAGTGTTCGTTGAAGAAGTTGCCGCCTTCCGCCTCATCGAAGAAAAAGTCCCGATAAGCCTCCGCGTAGTTCCAGGATAAGCCAGAATGGACGGCGATGAGCGGGGTCTCCGATTTGTGCAACCCCGTTTCCGCTCGCCGATAATGAAGCGCGCAGAAGACGTCCAGCATCAGGTCGAGGCTTCGCTGCAGGGAGAATGCGGGAATGATGACGACGGACTTCTCCCCGTGCCGGAAGGCCTTGGACAACATCTCACACATCTTGTCCATTCGTTTCCGGCCGGACTGGCTATCTTTGCTGCGTGGACGGTTCCCATAGGTAGATTCGCTGACGATGTAATCGGAGGCTTCCTCGTGCTGAACCCGTTCATCGTGTAGCGACTTATTCTCATCCGCATGCTCGATCGGCCCAATGTCTCCGGTGAAGAGCACCGAGGATTCTGCGGCGCCGCTCTTGGCCTTGATGCGGAAGGCACAGCAACCGAGCAGGTGTGAAGTGGGCTCGGCCTCGATCGTTACGTTGTGCTCGAGGATATCCGGCAACCCAGGGTAAACGTGCTTGGCGTCACGTAATGCCTGGATCGTTGCGTCGAACGAATCCGCATCAACCTCCCAGCGGCCGTTGCGCTTTTCAATCTTCATGCCGTCGATCAAGGCGATTTCAGTTAGCTTGGCTGTCTGCCGGGTGCAGAAGATCTGCCCGCGGAAGCCAGCCTGGAACCAGCGGGGGAGGTGGCTGATGTGATCGCCGTGCGCGTGGGTCAGAATGATGCCGGAGAGCTTGTCTGGGTAGCAGTCGACCGGGAGGTTCCTCGGGGAGGCGAGTTGTTCGTCATCATCTTCGCCTTGGGTCGCCCCGCAGTCGACGGCATAGATATTGCCACTGGCCTTGACCTTCAAGAAGTGGCAAGAGCCGGTGACAGTTGTGAGGGCTCCATGGAACTTGAGAAGCAGGGGCATCCACCAAGGCAATTATCCCGCCAGCCGGGGACAACCCCATTTGAATAAGATGTTATAAAGACCTATCTGTCCCGAGTGCCGGCCGATGCACTCCCGGCGGGCAAGGAAGATGTAGGATCGAAAGGGTTCCGGCAAAGGAAGGCTCCGGATTCTCGTCATAATTTGACCGCTTAGTCAGGGCGGTGAGTTTCATCGCCTTGTTCCCTGGTGTGCGCAGCGCCTCGAAGGGGTCGACTCCCTTCGGGCTGGGTAGTGGCGCCGCACCGTCTTTGGGCAGGCGAGGATAGAGAATAGCGACAGGAATAGGCTGTTTAAGCGCAGGCTTATGGACAGCGGTGATGGTCGCGCTGTAGGCCAAGGCCTGGTAGGCGTCCGCCGGCGCGACATCCTCCCCAGCCTGCGCATCCGCCCCGGTCTGTTCTTCGGGGTATGGCACGCTCTTCCACTTAGTGTCGGCCAGGTAAACGATTTCGCCAGACTTTCTGCTCCTGATGACGACGTCGGGTTTGAGTTCCTTGAAGTCCCCCTCGGCTAGATACCAATCCCCGGGGTTCTTCTCGTGGCCATACGCGACAAAATCGGTCCCTGTGAACGAGCGGTTCAGTTCCGCGACGGTATATTGTTCATAGATGTGCCACATACGGAACATCAGCGCAAAACCCTCTTCGTTGTTGTC
>CAIWGR010000590.1 GCA_903912275.1 uncultured delta proteobacterium | reverse complement strand
CTTGGGCCTTCTGGAGTGCCTCTTCGGCCTCCTTCCGCTGCCGGTCAGCCTCCTTGCGCGCTTCCTCGGCGATGCGGGCTTCTTCTACCGCGCGCAGCCGGGCCTCCTCGGCCTCCTTCTGCCGTTGAAGCGCCTCGGCGGCCTTGCGCGCATCCTCGTCCTTGACCGCTTGTGCCGCGGCTTCCCGCGCGATGCGCTCGGCCTCGGTCTCCCGTGGCTTCTCCTTCTCCAGCAGCAACGCGAAGCGCCGGTCGGCCTCGGCGATCCACAGCGGAGCCCCGTCCTTCAAGTGCGTGGTGTCCCACCCGTCGTTCAGCAGGTTCTGGAGCCGCACCACGACAGCCGTGCGATCCGCGTCATCGCCAGCCCGCCGGATGTGCTCGAACGCAGTCTTGTGCGGGACGAGCTGTGAAGCGGCGGCGGTCTCTTGCCCGAGCCCTTGGCGGATGCGCTCGAAGGCCTCCACCACTGGGCGCGCCCCAGCGATCCCTTCCGCCGCGCCTGCCAACCACCGACAGCGAGCGGCGTTGCCCGCCTCGGCCAGCACCCGATCGAGGAACACGATCAGCTCACTCACCGCGACGGCGCGCGCCGAACGGGTTGGGTCGACGTCGGCCCATTTGGCGACCTCCCCGAAGCGCGCCTCAAAGCCCCGGGCAGCCTCGGCCAGTCTCTTTGCCTCAACGCCCACATCCCGCGCCAGCTTTGCCTGCTCCGGCGAGGTGGGCAGGTCCGAGCGCCCGCGCACCTCAAGCAGCTTCTCAGCTACGCGCCTCGCCTTGTCCCACGTGGGCGCGTCCACCACTTCGTCCTTCACGAGCCTGAACTTCTCCGGCAGCTCCGCGAGCCCTGAGATGGTCGCGCTGCGCTCGTTGACCTGGGCCTCGAAGCCCTCGACCTGGAGCAGGTACAAGAGCCACAGGTTCGCCACATCTTTGGAGAAGCCGAAGCCCCAGTTGTCTCCGTCCTTCGGGCGGGAGCCGTCCCACTCGCGCATCAGGAGGTTGCGTAGCTCGGACGCCTCGAACGTGCGCCGGTCTCCGATCCACTGGCGGATCGGCGCGAGATACCTCCCGCTCACGTTGGGCGTGATCGTGCCGGCACCCTTGTGGACCAACTGCAGCGGGACGGCGATGGCGTCGATGAGCGCCATGTCTGCCGCTCGCAGATCCAGCGGTTTCCCAGTTTTGGCGGCGCGGATCACCCACTCCGCCACTTGGGCAAGATCATGGGCGGCTATCTTGCGAGGAAATTCAGGATGGTTCGGGAATCGCGTCTTGAGAATGTGCGTCGCGAGCGCCTCCACGGCACGCCCCCGGTCAATACCCGGCAGGTGGACACCGGCGAGGGTGGTCTTCGAGGGCTCGACGATGCCCTGGTCGAAGTAGAGCCGGCGAATTGCCTCCTCCAGCTCCCCCTTCCGGCCCGCCTGAAAGGCTTCGAGGGAGCGCCGGGTGGCGTCGGCCTCGCGCGGGGAGATGTCCTCGTAGTAGCGGCGTTCGTCCTTTCGGATGAGCTCTACTGCGGCTGCGTTCTCCAGCGCGGTCACCTCGGCTTCCGACAGGTGGCTGGGGAGCCACGAGAGCGTCCAATGCGCGGAACGCGCGCGCGCGCGCTGTACGGTGTCGATGTCGTCCTGTCGGCCGCGCCCCGACTCCTCGTCGAAGGGGTAGTCTACGAGCAGCAGGAAGTCGCCGCTGTCGTGGTTGAAGTCGTTGGTCTGACCGGCGTAGCCGAGCGTGCGGATGTTCGCGAGCCGCACCTTGCCTTTGCGCCGGGTTCCTTGCCAGAAAACATCGATGATCGCTTCGTTGCCATCCTTGAAGCCGAGGCCAAGCTGCTCGTTCAGCAAGCGACGCATGTAGGCGAATCGCTGTGCGTGGCCCACCTCGGCGCGCGCGGCGTACAGCACCTTCTCGATGTCCACCTGCTCGGTCTTTACATGGATCAGCGGGTCGGCGTCCGAGCCGGTGATCTGCACCTGCGGAGCGACCCCGCCAAGCTTGCGGAAGAGGCTGGCGACGCGGCTGATGCCGGCGCGCTCGTGGACCACGGCGATCTCGGTTTGGTTGAGCCGCAGGAGCACGGACGCGGTGATGCGCTCCCGCAGCGCCTGACCGTCGGGGAAGTACGGCCGGTCCGAAAGCTGGCAGAGCAGCACGGTACGTACAAGCTGGCGAAGCGCGTGTGGCTCGGTGTTGGCGTCTCTGGCCACGGCGTCGATCTTGCCGTCGAGTCGCTCCATCGTATCGAAGGCCTCGGCGACCCGCTGCGGGTAGCGCGCGCTGTTTTGCCGCATGGCGGATACGTTTTCTGCTGTGAACACGTACTCCCACAACGCGCCGACCGGGATGAACTTGCCGGGTTCGAGGTCACCATACTTGTTGAGCAGCACGTAAAGCGCGGCAACGGCGGTGCGGTTGCGGGAGAGCGCCTGAGTCACGTCCACGAGGATGCGCAACAGCGCCGGGTGGAAGGGGTACAGCCGACGTACGAGCCCGAGGTCGAGCCCGCCGGACAGGGCGGCGACGCCCTCGCGGTTCTTGGAGAACAGGTCCTCAATGGCCCCGTTGAAGGCGTTGAGCTGGGCCACGGGTAGGTCGGTTCGGCGCGCGAGCACGCGCTCGGCGGCCACCTCGTAGAGGTCCTGATCTTCAAGCTGGATGCGCGGGTCGAAGCGGTCCTTGATGAAGCCGAACTGGGCCTGGAAGTCGCTCTCGGAGAGGTCGTCGGGGCAGGTGCGCGAGATGTCCTGCTGGATCGCAGCGGCGACGAAGAAAGGCAGGTCGCGGGCGGCGTCGTGGTCCACCATCGCGGACAGGTTGTTGAGCTGATCCACGTACTCGGCGCGGTTCCTGCCGCGGATCCACATCACCAGCTCGTCGATGAGCCACGCGATGGCGGTGAATCCGTGCTCCTTGCTGTGCGATGCGATGCGGTCGAGGCCGGGGCGGGCGTCGAGCCAGAGGTCGTCGGGGCGGATGGCCTCCTCGCCGTGGTTGCGCCAGCTCTGCAGCGCTGCGGCGAGCAGCAGCCGCTTGTCGAGATCGCCCTTGCGGTTCATCTCGATCCAGTGGAGCAGCTGCGGTGCGGGTAGACCCGCGGGGAGCCCCGGGATCGCGCGCCGGGCGCCGTCGGCGGCGATCTGCTCGGCGAGCACGCTCATGCCCCCGGCCCGCTCGGCGTCGAGGTCGATCAGCCGGAACACGCGCTCTTCGTCGGTGAACGTCAGGTGCGGGACACCGGCGGGCAGCGCGGCGTTGAAGGCCTCGTACAATGCGGTGGTGAGGCTGCGCTTGCCCATCATGTTGATGCGCACGACTAGCACGCGGCCGGTGTCGAGCCAGCCATGGTCGGTACGCAGCTTGCGAAGCGCGGCGTGGCCGAGGTCGTACACCTGCTCGTCGCGCTCCAGCATCCGGCCGAGCACGGTCATCAGGTGAGACTTACCCGACCCGAAGGACCCGTAGATGTACCGCCCGATGTCGCGGTTGTCGGCGAGCCGCCTGCCCATCTCGCCGAGCAGCCGGTCGAGCTGGCCGCGCACGTTTTCGCCGACCACGAAGGTGCGCAGGTTCTGGAGGACGCGTGCTTCGCTGTCGTCCAACCGGGTGATGAACGCGTCGAGGTCGGTGGAGTCCTGCCATTGCAGGTGGTCGCGAAGGCGGAGGGGTGGGGATTGGGTCATGAGTCTGCCACGGGCGAGGGTTGGATTGCGGGGATGATGGACGGGGGGCGACCTCCCCGAAATCGAAGCGCTGCGTGCAAGTCCCACAGTTCGCCGGTCCGCTCATTCCGGTTCTGCCATTCGCCCGTCAGCTTGGCCAGCTCGCTTGCGGCGAGGGTCCTCCGGGCCCCAACGTGCACGTACGCAGCCATCTCCTTGAAGATGTCCTTGCCGGACCACTCGGCAGCCCAAGTCTCGTCATCCAACGCGGCTCGGTATTGGCTTTCGTGAACACGCACCCGGTCCGCGATCCACGTGGCGTCAAACGCCGGAGTCACCCCCGAAACGGTCACCCCCCACTCCGACTGGAGGAGCGCGCTTTCAAGGTGCACTCGGGCTTTGGTCTCGTCGTCGATATCTGCCCGCTCTCCCCACTTCGGATGCTCGGGAAATGTATGGGTGATCGTACGTCGGGCATCATGAATGACGCTGCGACAAACCATCCACCACAAGCTCTCCTGAGCCCAAATGCGCCCTCGCGCGCGGAGATCATCGGCCGTGCGGCCCCTGGGATTCACATCAGGCGGCAGCCCAGCGAGGATGTCCGGCCGGATGAGATAATTTTCGATCTCGTGCCGTTGTGGCCGAAACACCTCGGTCTGCTTGTGTTGTACGAGCCAATCGGGATG
>CAIWGR010000589.1 GCA_903912275.1 uncultured delta proteobacterium | reverse complement strand
CCACATTGTCGGCAAACTTGGCCCGCAGAAAGCCCTCGTTCGAGGTGTTCTCCAGAAGCCGTCGTACGAGGTAGGCCATGCCCGGAACCAGGTCACCGACCGGCGTGTAGTCGCGCACCCGGTAGCCCATGCTCCGCACCGCCTGCTTGAGCGGCTCAGCCATGCCGTAGAGCATCTGAATCTCGATGTCTGACTTGGCCAGCCCGAGCGACTCTGCCGTCGCCATCGCGTTGGCAATCGACCGCACGTTGTGGCTGCCAAAAGCCGGCCGCACCGCATCAAAGTTCCGCAGAATCAGCCGTGTGCAGGCCTCGTAGTTCGCATCCGTCTCGGCCTTCCGCGCATAGACGGGGCACTCCCAGCCCGAGGCCTCCGCATGGGCCGTCTCGTAGTCCCAGTAGGCCCCCTTCACGAGCCGCACGGTGATGCGGCGACGGTTGGCACGCGCCCAGTCGATGAGCGACTGCAGGTCGGCATGGCTGTCGCGCAGGTAGGCCTGGATGACGATGCCCGCGGCGTCGTAGCCGTCGAGCTCCGGCTGCAGCAGCAGGTTGCGGAAGAGCGCCAGCGTCAGCCCCTTCAGCGAGGTGCTCTCCATGTCGAGGTTGAGGAAGACGCCCCGCTCCTTGGCCGCCACAAAGAGCGGCAGCAGCCGCGCCGTCAGCCGCGCGACCGAGCCGTCGGTGTCGATGGCGTTCACCTGGCTGTCGAGCGCCGAGACCTTGATGGAGATGTTCACGCGCGGGATGGGACCCTGGCTGTCGTTGTCGAGCAGCGGGTCAGACTTCCAAGCCGGTGCGGCCTGCGCCAGCGTCTTGATGAGGTCGAGATAGCGGGCTGCGTAGGCCTCCGCCTCGCCATCCGACAGCGCGGCCTCGCCCAGCAGGTCGACCGTGAAGGTGATGCCCGACTTCCGCATCGACACCAGCTTCGGCAGCACATCGGCCGGCGTCTCGCCCGCCACAAAGGTTTCGGCCATGCCCCGCAGGCTCCGCTCAATCTGGCCGACCGCCGTCCGGGCAATCAGCCCCGTGCCGTCGCCCATCGTCTTGAGGCCCAGCTGCATCCAGGCGGGCGCCTCGTTGCCGGGTTGCGAGAAGTACTCCTGCAGGTGCCGCGCGATCTGCTCGGCGTTCTGCAGCACCGGGAAGACATCCACAAACCGGAACATCTGGATCTTGAAGGCCTCGTCCTTCATCGACCACTCCATCATCTTCCCGGACCAGAAGTCCTTGTTGAAGACGGAGGGAGACTGCTTCTCCATGCCGGTGAAGATCTGGCGGCCGAGGCTTTCGATGCGGGCTTCGAGTGCGTCGCTCATGGACTCTCTGGAGTGAGACGGAAGCCCCTCGTGAAAAGGCGCACACACCGTCGTTGGTCGGGGCGGGAAAGTGGCCCCGATTGGCGCGGAGGGATACACAGCCCGCGGATCCCCTTCAAGCCGCCCCTCTGACGCACCATGTCGAGTCCCGAACCCCTCATCGAGGTTGAAGAAGCGACCAAGCGGTTCGGCGCCATCGAGGTCCTGCGCGGCGTCACCCTCTCCATCCCCGAGGGGAAGACCACGGTCGTGCTTGGCCGCACAGGCTCGGGCAAGTCGGTCTTCATCAAACTGCTCAATGCACTCTACCTCCCGGACGAAGGCGCCGTCCGGCTCATGGGACGCGACACCCGCTCTGCCACACCAGAGGAGCTCGCCGACCTTCGCGGCAAGGTCGGCACCATGTTCCAGAGCTACGCGCTCT
>CAIWGR010000588.1 GCA_903912275.1 uncultured delta proteobacterium | reverse complement strand
GCTCGCCTCCGACGGTGGCGGCTCCATCCGCATCCCCTCCGCCATCAACGGCCTCTTCGGGCTCAAGCCCACCTTCGCCCGCATCGGTCGCACCGGCGACCTCTGGGGCTCCGGCTCGTCCGTCGCCACGCTCGGGCCCATCGGTCAGACGACCGCCTCGCTCGTCGACTTCCTCACCCCTTTCGAGGCGACCGATCCCGGCGACACCATGTCGCGCCTTGCGCCCACCGACCCCGACCTCCGCGCGAGCTGGAACCGTGCGCTCGGTCGCGGCATCCGAGGCTGTCGCATCGGGCTCTGGTCCTGGGCCTGGAAGCGCGCCAACCCCCGCATCGCAGCCGTCTGCCGCACCGCCGTCGAGGCGCTCGTCCGTGAAGGCGCCATCATCGTCGATCTCGACATCGAGCTCGGCGACCAGACCGAGGCCATGGGCTCGCTCGCCATCGGCGCCGAGAGCATGGGCGGCCTCTTCGACCACCTCGCGGCGATTCCCCACCTGACCGGCGATGATATCAAGCTGGTCCTCGCCTCCTTCGACACGCTTTCGGCGCGCGAATACTTCTACGGCGCCCGCACCCGCGCCACCCTGCGCCGCACCACGGCCCGCGCGCTCGCGGGCGTCGACCTGCTCTGCCTGCCGACCACCGATCTGCTCGCGCCGAACTACCCCGCCAGCGCCGACTACCGCCACATCCTCGACCCCGAAGAGACCGCCGCGCTCTGCCGCTTCTCCTGGCTCGGCAACCTCACCGGGCTGCCCGCAGGTTCGGCGCCTGTCGGCATGCTCGACGGGCTGCCCGTAGGCCTGCAGTTTGTCGGTGATGCGTGGGACGAGGCCAGCGTCATCGCGGCGCTCGCCCATGTGGAGCGCCTCGAACTCTCCGAGCTCCCGCGCCCCCGCGGCTACGCGCAGCTCGTCTAGGGCTGCTGCCCGGCCGCAATCTTCGCCCGCCGCTGCAGCGTCGGTCCGACGACCAGCCGATAGGCGTTGAGGTAGTAGAGCTTGTCGAGCGTTGCCGCATCGAGCGCGATCGCATCGATCGTCCATCGGCCCTGAATCGGCGTGGGGTGGGCGATGGCTCGCTCACCTGTCTCGAGGTAGCGGTGATGGGCATCGTAGAAGGGCTTCACCGCCTCCCGCTTGTCGGGCTCCACGCCAGAGGAGCCGAGCGTGAAGGCGGTGCCGCCCGTGCGGTCCTGCATGATGCCGATGTCGGTCGCAAAGAGGATGCGGTCGGAGAACCGTTCGAACAGTGCACGCACCTCATCGGCGGGGTGCCGCCCCAGCTCAGGTACCCGCGCGGCGATGTCGATGAAGAGGTTGGGGTAGGTCGAAAGCATGCGCTCGATGTAGTGCAGGTCCTCCGCGTTGTGGCAGGCATGCACGCCAACCCAGGTGGTCTCGGGGAACTGTTTCACCAGCGCCTCGAAGCCGCGGAGCAGCTCCTCGCGCGGCGGATAGACGGAGCTGTCGGCGAAGGACCAGCGCGGGTGCGCGGAGAGCTCTTCGAACCGCTCGTTGTCGGGTGTGGAGGGCTTCCAGAACGCTGCCGGGTCGGCAACGTGGATGAAAATCGGCACCCGGAGCGCGCCGGCCTCGCGCCAGAGCGGGAAGAGGCGCGCATCGTCGACGGCGACCAGCTTGTTGTTGTCGTCACGCAGGTAGAGGCCGAGCGACTTGGGGATTTTGAGGCCTGCGTAGCCGAACTTCGTTACCGAGATGCGGAGCTCTGCGGCGAGCGTCTCGCCGATGGCCGGCTCGTCGATCCCCTCGTAGAAGGGCACCATGAAGTTGAGCACGCGGCCGCCGGTAGCCTTCTCAAGCGCCAGCGCGTTGGCCATGCCGCGCCGCGGCGAGCCGCCCGAGAGGTTGAAGAGATAGTCGATGCCGTTCTCCTCCATCACGCTTTGGATCACGGGTGCGAGCGCGGCGTCGCCTAGGTGGACGTGTGCGTCGATGATGCGGCCCTCCGGGCGTGCATCGAGGGTGAGCGGCGGCAGCGCGATGGAAGCCGCGCCGCTCCCCGCGGTCGTTGCAGGTTCGCTTGGCGCGGCAGCCGGCGTACCGGCCGGTTGCGCCCCGCTGCAGGCTGTGAGCAGCACAAACAGCGCAGCCATCCCCAGCAGGCGTCGCAGTTGCATCGGATGCTGACTTGGGGCAGAGGTTGTCGCCATCTACCGCTCCTTCTGGTGGGGAACCGGGCCGCGCCGCGCAGCCCTCGCACTCGGCTCTAGCACGATGCAAACCTTGGCCCCAAGATTGTCGTCTGGCCTCGTCCACCTGTTGGCAGCGATGACGGTGCTGCTCTTGCAGTTGGCCTGCCTGCCGCCCTCCCAGTACGCCTACGCGCCCTCGACGGCGGCGGGGCAGAGCGAGCCGCCCCGGTTTGCCACCGTCGACTGCCAGAGCACCCGCTTCTGCGGCCCCGGCGAGGTCTGCATCAAGCAGCCTGGCGAGGTCTACAAGCAGTGCATGCCGGGCCCCAACAGCGACTCCAAAGGCTGCACCATGGATTTCGAGTGTGGCTACGGCAAGGCCTGTGTGAAGGGGGTCGGCGACTACCACGGCTTCTGTGCACAGCGGGTAAACGCAACGGGCGGCCAGAGCTACGCTCCTGCGCCGCCTCAGCAGTTTGGCACCAGCTACACGCCGGACTGCAGCTACGACTTCCA
Source organism: uncultured delta proteobacterium (assembly GCA_903912275.1). Taxonomy (GTDB): domain Bacteria; phylum Myxococcota_A; class Bradymonadia; order REDH01; family REDH01; genus CAIWGR01. The sequence goes on along the minus strand of CAIWGR010000588.1, from coordinate 4,556 downwards.
GTGCGGAGCGCTCTTCCGATGCAGCGACGGCCGCTGCATCAAGCGATAGCCCTCCGCTACTCCGTGCGCCGAACCAATCGGAGTCCGGTCGTGGCCGAGAAGCCGCTCACGGGTAGCCGGTCGCAGGCGAGCGAGCCGCTCGCGCCGCGCGGCAGGTAGGAGTCGCCGCATCGCTCGCCCACTGCGCGCACCTCCACGGCCTCTACCCACTCCGAGGCATTGTCCGAGAAACCCCGCAGCCCGAATCCGTTCGGCTCCCAGAACCAGCCCGCAGGGTAGGGCAGCCAGAGGCCACCGGTCGCCGCCTGCTGCTCCATGGACCAGGCCTCCACCGCCGCAGCGCCGCGGACTTCACATCCGTCTCCGGCGCATGCCCAGAGGTCGTGCGCCCCGCCCGCCCGTGCCAGGTACTGCCACTCTGCCCGGGTCGGCAGCCTGAACCCTGCGCAAGCCGGCCGCGGCGCCACGCTCTCGGCGCAGACCAGCGCCTCGCGCCTCCGCAGCGACTGCCCCGGCACCAGCGGCAGGGTCACCTGCTGCTCCGCGCAGCCGCTCAGGTCGTAGCAGGCCGCGATGCCCAGCGCCTCGCTGCGGGCATTCGCATGCGCCGCCGCCTCTCCCCAGGTCATCGCCGTCACTGGGCAGTTGTCGCCGCACAGGTCGCCGCCCAGCGTCTCGGCGCCACCGAAGGCCCGCCACTCCGCCCGCGTCACCTCGGTCGTCATCACCCAGAGCGGAGACGCCACGGCCGCACCTGCCGCCGCTACCTCGCCCGGCTCGATGCGTACGAAGCGCGGCCCCGACCGGGCATCGAAGGGGGGCTCCTCCACCTCCGCCGACGCACATCCGCACAGCATCGCCGCAATGCCCAGCAGAAGCGCCGCCAGCAGCCGTCCGGCCCCGCTCACGGCGCACCTCCCGACAGCGCCGTCTGAAGGCCCGTCGTGACGAAGAAGCGGCCCGTCTCCGAAGAGAGCCGGTCGAGCTCAAGCAGCTCCGTCTCGTCGGCCAGCGTCACGGCGAGGCTGTTCGATGAGCCCAACCCCGCGAAGTCTGTCCGCAGCGCTGGAAAGGCAATCGGCCCCACCGTTCCCAGCGCAGGCACAACCTCCTCCGTCAGCATCTGCGTCACCAGCGCCACCAGCGCGGACCGCTCCAGCCCGGCGACCGAGAGCGCCTGCTCTACCGCCTCCGGCGTCAGAGAACGGTCGAGCGCGACCCACAGATCCTTCGGCGCCAGACTCGACGACCGGATGTTCAGCCCGCGCATCTCGACGCTGTTCGACGCGCCCACCTCGAGCCGGACGCGAAGCCGCGCCGCAACCCGGACGGGCGGGACCAGCCCCAGCGCGCCTGCCGCCAGCCGCGCCGTCATCGGCAGCATCGCCACACTCGGGCACCCAGCCTTCGTGCAGGCCGACAGGTCCATCACCACCGGACCCACCCCCAACCAGGCGTCGCCCGTCTCGGCATCAAAACCCTCCAGCGAAATCGGAAGCTCCGACGCGATCTCAATGCCCATCCCACCCCGCGTGAGCGCATGGTCCCGTAGCGGCGCGAGCGCTTCAGGATCACCCGCAACCGCCGCCGACAGCATCTCCGCGAAGGCCTCCTGCGCAGAGATCGAAAAGGTCCGCATCGGCAGGTAGCCATCCATGAACCCCGCCTGCCACGCAGCATGTCCAAAGCCATTCAGCCAACCCTGCTGCAGCGACACGCCGAGCGGTTCGTGTGCCGTCGGAGGCACGACTGCGTCGCCGCTGCCGGGCAGCAACACCGACGGCATCAGCGTTGCCGGCACAAGCCCAGATCGGCCACCCGAAACCCCGCTCATTCTGCTCGCGACACCCGCCTGCAGGTAGCCGTTCGGGCTCACATGCAGCTCGCTGAGCTGCATCTGGAAGCCGGCCCGCGCCCGCTCCTCTGCAGGTGCTTCACCGAGCAGTTCACCCAGCGGTGGCAGCGCGAAGCCGATGTCGAACGACTCCAGCGGACGCTGCGTCAAGGCCATCGAGAGGTAGCGCGAGAGCTCCTGCTCCAGCACCAGCTCCGCCTCTTCTCGCGCCCGCGCCACCGCGCTCGAAGGCAGCGAAAAGTCGACGCCTGCGAACGACAGGTAGCCCTCCACATCGAGCGAGTCGATCTCCACCTCCCGCGCCCGAACCGTCGCCAGCCCCTCCGATACCGCAACGCCGAACCGCGCATGGACCGAGAGGTTCTTCAGCTTCAGCATCCCCTGCGATCCCTCAAGGATGCACCGGTTGAGCGGAATCTCGATCCGTTCCACCTCCACCCGCGCCTCGATCGAGGGCTCTGATGGGTTACTCGAGAACCAGAGCGAGAGCTGCGGGTCGGTCGCCCGCACCCCCTCGTGCGCCTCCACGCAGGCATCCCAGATGCGCGACACCCCGACCGCGTTCGACACCGCCTCCAGCGTCTCGCCTAGCACCTCTGCGGCGCAAACGGCCCAGTCCAGCGGATTCCAACTCGCCTCGCAGTCGTCCAGTTCGTTGTAGTAGTCGTCGGCTGTCACCCCTTCGAGCAGGACGGGATCGGCCTGCAGCGCAGCCTCGAGCTGTTCCGTGAAGTTCGAAGCTGTCACCGCGGTGTTCACCACCGATGCGATCGCCGTCGCGGTCGTGCCGCCATCGTCCAGCCCCACCTGGTTCATGCGGCCCTCCAGCGCGTGCGCCACCGGCTCGCCGAACGGCACGATGCGCGGCGCAGTCAGGTAGGTGCAGAAGTCCTCAAACAGCAGTTCACGCCGGTGCCAGCGCCCCTCCCAGCTGTTCCGATAGAGCTTGAATCCCACGAAGTTCCGGCCCGTCACCGCGGGCTGCCAGACATCAATCCAGCTCCCCGAACTCCCCGCAGTCACCGCCATCCGACCGCCCCGCTCGTCGGCCTCGCGACGCAGCGCGAGGTGGCCGTTGCCCTCCACCTCCACCTCGTCCGTCGTAGGGTCGTAGCCGATGAGCCCGATTCGGTAGATCACCGGCGCACCCTCACGCTCGACCATCAGCGCCGGACCGCACTGGCCGCGAAGCGGTACCGTCGATGCAGGCTGCACCGTCACCGCACCGGGCAGCTCCGGCGCAATCGACCCGCTGCCAGGCGTCACGCTCCCCGGCCGCACCTCTAGGGTGCCACCGCCCCGCGGAAGGGAGAACGAAAGCTCCTCGTCGCTCCCCGCCACGGGCACCAGCGCCACAGGCTCGCTCCGGTCCTCCGGTGCGAACCAGAGCTCCGGCCTGCCCGCCCCCCGCGGTGCCCGGTTGCCGAACAGATCCAGCTGCGCGGTCGCGACCCGGACCAGGTCTCCGCCAACCAGCTCACGCTGCGGCTGCAGCGTCACCTGCGCCCGCAGCGAGCTGCTCTGAGGTGCCACCACCACCCGCGTCGCCGTCGACTCCTTGGCGCCCGGAGAGAGGCAGCGCAGCCGGTACTCGCCTGCCCGTGTCAGACGGGCGAGGTTGGCCCCCTCCCAACTCACCCCATCGCCGAGCCAGTCAAACTGTGCCACAGCCTCCTCGTCGCGCCGCTCCGCGCCTCCCGCATCGAAGCTCCGGCAGCCTACCCGGAGCGTCTCGCCAGCCTCCGCGACCACCTCGCCCTCCAGCCCGTTCACCGTCGCAACCGTCCGAACCGTCGGCCCCGGCATCACCTCCAGCAGCGCATCGTCGGAGCTTCGCATGGCATCGTCCGTCATGCAGACGAACGCCGCCCGACCTGCAGCATCAGCGCGATAGTGACGGCTGTCCAGCGCCGTCACAGCACCGCTCGAGATGATGGCGAATGGCCGCCGCACCGTGATCGGAAGCCCGTCCTCTGCCTCCGCCTCGCAGGCCACCGTCACCCGGCCGCCCGCAGCAACGCGGCGCGGTCGCACCTCCGCCACAACCCGCTTCACCTTCGAGCCAACCTGTGGCGGCTCCACTGCGACCCGCGCCGTCGCCACCACCTGGCCCTTCGAGAGCGCCGCCACCGTCACCGACTTCTGGCCCGGCTCCAGCACCAGCTCCGCCTGCCAGGCGCCACGCAGCAGAACCGCCTCGCGCGCCTCGACCATGACAGCATTGATGCCCTCGCCCGCCCAGCCACGCACCGTCACCCGCCGGCCAAGCAGCCGTTCGCCCGGCGACGGCTCGGTCACCTTGAGTCCGTAGGCGTCCCCCACCCCTCCTCGCAGCACCCGAACCGCCGCCGTGCCGGCCTCGCTCCCGGGTTCGCACCCCCAACAGAGCGAGCACAAAGCCGCCATCAGCATCCAACTACAGAGCCCCTTCCACATCGCAGACCTCACACACAAAGAGTCGCGCGGCCTAGGATGAGCTCCATGCTCTCCCTACCGCTCTCTCTCCTTGTCGTCGTCTGCGCGCCACTGTTGCCGACGGCGATGTCGATTTTTGCGCGACCGCTATCCGCGCTTCAGCCGGCCCGCCAAAACCACCATCGCATGCGACGATGTTCGCCCCGTCCCATCATGAATCTGATGGCGGCAGGAGGTCCCCGACGCCACCACCTGCATGCTCGACTCCGCGCCTCGAACCGCCGGG
>CAIWGR010000587.1 GCA_903912275.1 uncultured delta proteobacterium | reverse complement strand
GGCGCCGCTCGCCTATGCGCAGCAGCTCAGCGCGGCCGGAGAGCCCGTGTTGACGGTGGATGCCCGCAGCGGCGTCGCAGCGACGGTCTCTGCCTGGAACAGCGCCCACACCGGGATCGTCGCGGAGGTACCGGAGTGCGATGGCGGCGGAGGCGGCGGATTTGATACGGGCACATCGAGTGATGTCTTGCCGTGGGACGACACGGGAACAACCGGCAGCAGCGACACGGGAAATGGCGACGGAACAACCGTGGTCTGCGACGGGGCGGATTGTGAGGCGGTGGAGGGCAGTTCGGCGCCCCGTGAGAAGACGTTGGGCCTCTTCGGCTGCTCCGCCGGCGGTTCGGAAGCGGGCCTGTTCGCGGCGGCTGGACTGCTCGCGATGCTGGCCACGCAGCGGCGGCGGCGGCGCTAGCTTCCGCACAAGTTGCCTTGCCTGCGGCCTCGTCGTAGGCTGCGGGCGATGAGTACGAACCGCCTCAACCTGACTGCGCGCGACTACACGGTCGCCTGGCTCCTCAACCTCCTCCACACGCAGGGGCTCATCTCGCCCAAGCAGGAGCAGGATGTCATGCGGCAGGAGCGGGTGCTGCGCGAGAAGACGCTGCGGCGGCGGGTAGATGATGTGCGGTCGCGGCAGGGCGCGGTGGCGACGGCCTCGCCCGTGGAGATTGTGGAGGCGGCGGCGCTGACAGGGCTCGATGGACGGCCGCTCAACGAAGACCGGCTGATGGAGATTTTTGCCGCCGAGGTGGGGATGCGGTTTGTGCGCATCGACCCGCTGAAGCTTAACGAGCGGCTCATCACCTCGACCATGAGCCGCCCCTTTGCGAAACGGCATGTCTGCGTGCCCATCGCCAAGCTGGAGAGCGGTCGGGTGGTGGTGGCGGTCGACAACCCCTTTGAGCTCGACCTGCAGGAGGCGCTTCGCGGGCTGCTCCCGGGCGGCTTTGAGCTGGTGCTGGCGAGCCGGAGCACGCTGCTGACGACCATCAACGATGTCTATGGCTTCCGGAGCGCTGTGAACGCGGCGGAGCGGTCGTTCGGCGTGACCACCGACCTCGGCAACCTCGAGCAGCTGGTGAAGCTGACCGCGACGGGCGACGAGGTGGAGGCCAGCGACCGCCATGTGGTGAACGCGGTAGAGTTCCTGCTCAAGTATGCCTTTGAGCAGCGGGCGAGCGACATCCACATCGAGCCCAAGCGGGATGAGTCGCAGATTCGGCTCCGCATCGACGGCATCCTGCACCCCATCTACCGGCTGCCGCGGGTGGTCCACACCGCTGTGGTGTCGCGCATCAAGACGCTGGCCCGCATGGACATCGCGGAGCGGCGGCGGCCGCAGGATGGGCGGCTCAAGACCGAGCTGCAGGGGCGCGAGACGGAGCTGCGTGTTTCGACACTGCCGGTGGCCTTTGGCGAGAAGGTGGTCATCCGCATCTTCGACCCGCAGACGCTGCTGCTCGACCTCGAAGGGCTCGGCTTTTTTGAGACCGAACTGAACGCCTACAAGTCCTTCCTGCGCCACACGACCGGGCTGATTCTGGTCACTGGTCAGACGGGCTCGGGCAAGACGACCACGCTCTACTCGACGCTCAAGCTGCTGAGCGGGCCCGATGTGAACATCACGACGGTCGAGGACCCGATCGAGATGGTCTACGAGCCCTTCAACCAGACGCTGGTGCAGCCGAAGATCGATGTGACCTTCGCCAACGCGCTCCGGACCGTGCTGCGGCAGGACCCCGACATCATCATGGTGGGCGAGATCCGGGACGAAGAGACCGCGCAGATGGCGGTGCAGGCAGCGCTCACGGGCCACCTCGTCCTGAGCACCGTGCACACCAACGATGCGCCCTCTGCCATCACCCGGATGCAGGACCTGAAGGTGCCGAACTTCCTGCTGGCCTCGACCCTGGTGGGGGTGATGTCGCAGCGGCTCATCCGGCGCATCTGCGACAACTGCAAGCGGCAGACCTTCCTCACCGAGGAGCAGATTGCGCTGCTCGGCATCACGCTGCCGGCCGATGCGCCGACGCGGCTCCCGGTCTGGTATGGCGAGGGGTGTGTGAGCTGTCGCCACACGGGCATGCATGGCCGGACGGGCGTATTTGAGGTGATGCCGGTCGATGGCCGCATCAAGCAGCTGATCAGCGATGGCGCCGATGCCAATGTGATCCGGCGCGAGGCCATCGCCAACGGGATGGTGACGCTGCGTGAGTCGGCGATCCGCAAGCTGGCGACGGGGCACACGACCTTTGAAGAGGTGCTTTCGGTCGTCGGGGCGGGGTAGCGATGATGGACTTTGCTGCCGTGCTGCATTCCCACCTTGCGGCCGCCTACCCCTTCATCTCCATCGTCAGCCACGACGAGCAGGAGAGCCTGGGGCTGATCGAGGCCTTGGGGCTGGCGCTGCAGCGGCCGGTGCTGGTCTGGGCGCCCGGGCCGGGCGAGCCGGGCGAGGCCTCGTTGCGCGAGCGGCTGCACCTGCTGCTGACCGAGCTCGGCGACGGCGTTGGCGCGGGGGCTGTGTTGGTCTTCTGTGATGCCCATCCCTACCTGGCGGGCGCAGAGACGGTTCGGCTGTTGCGGCTGCTGGAGCCTGCGCTGTCGGCGACGAAGACGACGGTGATTTTTGTGAGCGCCGAGCCGGTGGTGCCACGCGAGCTGGAGCGGGATGTGACGGTGCTGGTGCAGCCGCTGCCGGGTCGGATGGAGCTCGAGGCGGTGGCGCGGAGCGTCTTTGGCGAGCGGCCGACGCTGGAGCGGCTGGGGGCGGCGGCGGTGGGACTGACGCGGCGCGAGGCGCAGCGGGCCTTTGAGCGGGCGCGGGTGGTCGAGGAGCTCGACGCAGCACGCGGTCGCACGAGCGACGCGGAAGAGCAGGTGGTGGGCGAGAAGCGCCGCCTGCTGCGGGGCGACGAGGCGCTGGAGTTCTGTGATCTGCGGCTGTCGCTGGACTCCGTGGGTGGGCTGGGCGAGCTCAAGGGCTGGCTGCGGGAGCGGCGCGAGGCCTTTGGTGGCGAGGCGCAGGTGTTTGGGTTGCCGGCGCCGCGCGGGCTGCTGCTGGTGGGCGTGCAGGGTTGCGGAAAGTCGCTAGCAGCCAAGGCGGTGGCCGGCTTCTGGGGGCTGCCGCTGCTGCGGCTCGATCTGGGGCTGCTGATCGGGAGCGCGTCGGGCGCGGAGCGGACGCTGCAGCGGACACTGGCGACCGCGGAGGCGATGTCGCCCTGCGTGCTCTGGGTGGATGAGCTGGAGAAGGGGCTGGACGAGGGCGGCTCGACGGCGCGCACGCTGGGGACGCTCCTCACCTGGCTGGCGGAGCGGCGGTCGGCGGTCTTTTTTGTGGCGACGGCGAACCGGGTGGAGGCGCTGCCGCCGGAGCTGCTGCGGCGGGGCCGCCTGGACGAGGTCTTCTTTGTGGACCTGCCGGATCGAGCGGCGCGGGCGGAGATCCTGGCGCTGCACCTGCAGAGCCGCGGACGGGAGCCGGCGGCCTTTGGTTGCGAGGAGCTGGCGTCGCAGACGGAGCACTACTCCGGCGCGGAGCTGGAGCAGGTGGTGGTGGCCGGACTCTACCGGGCCTTTGCGGAGCGGCGTGAGATGACGCAGCGCGACTTGCAGGTGGCGGCCAAACAACTTGTGCCGCTTTATGCGATGTATGAGAACGAGATCAAAGCGCTGCGGACCTGGTCGCAGGGCAGGGCGCGTCCTGCGCATACGAGCGGTCGGATGGCCGGTCTGTTTGGTGTGTCGTCGTAGCGAAGAAGATGCTGGAGGCCGAGTGGAGACGAAGCAGATGAAGATTGGTGTGATTGGAGCCGGCGCCTGGGGCACCGCGCTGGCGATGCTGCTGGCAGACAAGGGCTATGAGGTGACCATGTGGGCCTTTGAGGCCGATGTGGTTTCGGGCATCAACGAGCGGCACGAGAACGAGACCTTCCTCAAGGGCATCACGCTGCCGCCGAACATCCGGGCGACGGGGAGCATGCAGGAGGCCTGTGCGGGCAAGGACCTGATCCTGACGGTGACGCCGTCGCATGTGACCCGCATGGTGATGCGTCAGGCGGCTCCCTTCCTTCCGGAGCACACGCCGATCGTGAGCGCGACGAAGGGCATCGAGAACGACTCGCTCATGACCATGAACGAGGTGCTGGAGGAGGTGCTGCCGATCAAGTTCCACCCCTACCTGGCCTTCCTCTCGGGTCCGAGCTTCGCCAAGGAGGTTGCGCTGCATCACCCGACGGCGGTGGCCGTGGCGGCCTACTCGGAGACGCTGGCGAAGCAGGTGCAGCAGGTGTTCAACCACAGCTGGTTCCGCGTCTACCGCTCGACCGATGTGGTGGGGATGGAGATTGGCGGTTCGCTGAAGAATGTGGTCGCGATCGCGGCGGGCATCTCGGACGGCATGGGGTTTGGGCACAACTCGCGGGCGGGCATCATCACGCGTGGGCTGGCGGAGATGTCGCGGGTGGCGGTGGCGCGTGGCGCCAACCCGATCACGCTGGCGGGCCTGTCGGGCATGGGCGACCTGGTGCTGACCTGCACGGGTGAGCTGTCGCGCAACCGGACGGTGGGCATCCAGCTCGGACAGGGGAAGAGCATCGAGGAGATCCTGGGCTCGATGAGCGCTGTTGCAGAGGGCGTGAAGACGGCGCAGTCGGTGCACGACCTTGCGCTGAAGATGAAGGTCGACATGCCCATCTGCGAGGCGGTCTATCAGGTCATCTATGAGCGGAAGACCCCGCAGCAGGCGCTGGCCGATCTGATGGGCCGCGAGCTGAAGCGGGAGAACTTCGGCTTCTGAGGAGGCTGTGACGGTGGCTCGCTCCTTCCGGCTCCCCGCAGCGCTGCTGCTCGCGCTGGTGATGCTGCCCGCGGGGGCGTGGGCGCATGCGCTCTCCTTCTCCAAGGCCGAGCTCCGGGTGACGAAGGCGGGCGAAGCGACGCTGACGCTGCGGCTCGACCTGCGGCGGCTGGTCACGGGCGACGGCGAGGGCGACCTGTCGGAGGCGGAGTTTTCTGCGCTGTATGGTGCGGCGACGCCCGCGCGCGCGCAGCTGCGGGCGCGGGTGACGGGCGACCTGTCGGGCGCGGCGCTGCTCTACTTTGGGGGCCGGCAGCTGGAGAGCGCTGTGGCGCTGCCGGAGCGGGAGCCGGCGGCCGGCGACGAGGCCGAGGTGGTGCTGCGTGCGACGGTTCCGCCGGGCAGCGGCGGGCTGGGGCTTCGGGTGAATGAGGGGCTCGGCACAGTGGCACTGAGCGCCTGGGTGAACGAGGTGCAGGTGATGGACCGGGTGCCGGTTTCGCCGGGCGGGGCGCCGGAGCCGATCGCGGTGACCATCGAGGCAGAGAGCGGGGCACGGACCGCGTTGCGGTATGTGCAGCTCGGGGTGCTGCACATTGTGCCGCTGGGGCTCGATCACATCCTGTTTGTGCTGGCGCTCTGCCTGCTGTCGCTGCGGTGGCGGCCGGCGTTGCTGCAGGCGACAGCCTTCACGGTGGCCCACTCGATCACGCTGGCGCTGGCGGTGACGGGGGCAGTAGCGCTGCCGGCTTCGGTGGTGGAGCCGCTGATTGCGCTGTCGATTGCGGTGGTGGCGCTGGAAAACCTGGTGTCGCGCGAGGCGCGGTGGTGGCGGCTGGGGCTGGTGTTCGGCTTCGGGCTGCTGCACGGGCTGGGGTTTGCGGGCGTGCTGCAGGAGCTGGGGCTACCGGCGGGGAGACTGGCGGTGGCGCTGCTGTCGTTCAACGCGGGGGTTGAGGTCGCGCAGGTGGCCGTCATCGCGGCGGCCTTCGGGGTGGCGGCGATGTGGCAGCGCAGCGGGCTCCTGGCAGAGGTGCCGATGCGGAAGCGGCTCTCGCTGGGGATTGCCGCGGTGGGACTGTTCTGGACGGTGGAGCGGCTGCTGGCCGGTTAGTCGTCGTGGTCGGCTTTGCCGCGCCTGTTGGTGTCGCGCTTGATGGGGATGCGCATGCCGGGTGTGCGCTTGCGCGGCGGCGGCGGCGGCGGTGGGGGCGGCGGCGGCGGCACGGGCTTGGAGATCTGGGGGATGGGCGCCGGCTTGAAGGGCAGGGCCTCGGAGACGGGTGCGGGGTCGAGGTTGGGCGCGGGCCGCTCTGCCGGCTTGGGGGCGGGCGCGGGATTCGGCGCCTCGACCTTGGCTGCAGGTGCGGGCTTCGGCACGGGCTTCGGCGCGGGATTCGGCGCCTCGACCTTGGCTGCAGGTGCGGGCTTCGGTGCGGGCTTCGGCGCGGGCGCGGGCGCGGGCGCGGGCGCAGGCTTGGGCGCGGGCTTCGGCGCTACCTTCGGCGCTACCTTCGCTGCGGCCTTGGCTGGAGCCTTCGCGGCTACCTTCGGCGCTGGCTTGGCTGGAGCCTTCGCGGCGGGCTTCGCTGGAGCCTTTGCGGCGGGCTTCGCTGGAGCCTTTGCGGCGGGCTTCGCTGGAGCCTTCGCGGCTGCCTTCGCAGCGGGCTTCGCAACGGGCTTGGCCGGAGACTTCGCGGCTGCCTTCGCAGCGGGCTTGGCAACGGACTTCGTTGCGGGCTTCGCAACGGGCTTCGCGGCTGCCTTCGGTGCGGGCTTGGCAGGAGCCTTTGCGGCAGGCTTCGGAGCGGGCTTCGCTGGAGCCTTTGCGACCGGCTTGGCAGGAGCCTTTGCAACGGGCTTGGCCGGTGCCTTCGCAGCGGGCTTGGCAGGAGACTTCGCGGCGGCCTTCGGTGCCGGCTTGGCTGCGGCCTTAGGCGCAGGCTTCGCAGGAGCCTTTGCGGCGGCCTTCGGGGCGGGCTTGGCGGCTGCCTTGGCAGGAGCCTTGGCGGCTGCCTTGGCGACGGGCTTCGCAGGAGCCTTGGGCGCAGGCTTCGCGGCGGCCTTGGCAACGGGCTTCGCAGGAGCCTTTGCGGCTGACTTGGCGACGGCCTTCGGCGCGGGCTTCGCAGGAGCCTTCGCGGATGCTTTCGGAGCGGCCTTGGCTGCGGCCTTCGGTGCAGGCTTGGCGGCTGACTTGGCAGGAGCCTTCGCGGCTGACTTGGAGACGGGCTTCGGAGCGGCCTTGGCGGCGGGCTTCGCGGCTGCTTTGGCAACAGGCTTGGCGGCGGCCTTGGCAACGGGCTTCGCCGGAGCCTTCGCAGCGGGCTTCGCGGCTGACTTCGAGGCGGCCTTGGAGACGGGCTTGGCTGGAGCCTTTGCGGCTGCCTTCGGAGCGGGCTTGGCCGGAGCCTTTGCGGCTGCCTTCGGAGCGGGCTTGGCTGCTGCCTTCGGCGCAGGCTTTGCGGCTGCCTTGGCAACGGGCTTGGCAGGGGCTTTCGCGGCCGCTGCCATCTTCGCGGGGGTCTTCGACTTCATACACGCCTCCATTGCATCGTCCTGCCGAACAGCAGGCGGTTGGAATGTGCCAACAGACAACCGAGGCGAGACCTACCAGAGTGCGCTGCAGGAATCACAAAATCGGAGTGATCATGCTCGCCAGGGGAGGCCGAGGGTGGCGAGGAGCTCGCGGGCCCGCTCCACCTTCACACACTTTTCGGCCATGAGCTGCGCCGCGATCTGCTCCACCACCGCTCCCTCCGCCCCAGCCGTTGCCGCGACGCTGCGGGCGTGCAGGGCCATGTGTCCCTTCTGGATGCCGGTGGTGCCGAGCGCCTTGATGGCGGCCAGGTTCTGGGCAAGGCCGACGGCGGCAAGGACGGAGCCGAGCTCGCCGGCCGTCTCGACGCGGAGCATGGAGAGCAGGGCCTTGACCATGGGGTGGAGCCGGATGGGGCCTCCGACGATGCCGACGGCCATGGGGATGTCGAGCTC
>CAIWGR010000586.1 GCA_903912275.1 uncultured delta proteobacterium | reverse complement strand
GTTGCCGCCGCCCGTGGCGTTGCCTCCGTTGCTACCGCTGGTGCCGCTCACACCCGCCCCGCCGTTGCCGGCAAGCCCGGTGATCCCGAGCAAGGTGAGGGCGTTACAGTCGACGCAGTGGATGGCGTAGCTGCTCGCGCCCGAGGTCGTCATGTTGGCCGACTGCACATTGATGTAGGCCCACGTGGTGGCCGTGGTGATGGCGTTGCCCGCAACGCCGATGGACTGCGCAGCGCCTGGGTTTGTGGCCCGCAGGATGGCCGCATTGCCCGCGGCGAAGGACCAGTCGGCGGAGGAGAAGCCGCCCGCGATGGTGATGCCGTTGGGGAAGGAGAAGCCGGTGTTGGAGGTGTAGGTGCCCGAGGCGATGGCAAGCACGTTACGGCCGTTGCTGGCCGTGCTGGTGAGCGCGAGGCCGGCCGGGATGGTGCACTTGGGGGTGCCGGTGGTCAGGCCGTCGAAGGAGTCGCTGCAGCCTGCGCTGCTGACGAAGACCGTCTTGGAGACCACGCCGTCGAAGAGGTCGCAGTTGGCGTCGAAGTTGTCGAAGAGCGTCTCGGTCGCCGTCGGGTAGCGACCGGCGTTGCTGTCGTCACAGTCGGTGGTCGGGTCGGTCGCGACTGCCTCAAAGGCATCGGCGCAGTCGGCGTCGGCCGACTCGGTCGTGGCCGTTGGGTTGGGGCGGAAGCCATCGTCGTCGGCGTCGGTGTAACAGGTCTCGCCGCCTGAGCAGTCCTGGTCGATGCCGTCAGCGATGACCTCGGTGGCGCCCGGGAAGATGCTGGCAACGAGATCGTTGCAGTCGCCGGCGGTGTCGGAGGCAAAGGCCTCGCCGGGGTCGTTACAGGAGGTGTTGGGCGAGGCGAAGGTCTCGTTGGTCCGGTAGCCGTCGTTGTCGCGGTCGCGGAAGCAGAGCTCGCTGCCGCTGCAGTCCTGGTCCACCGAGTCGCCGGGGATTTCGATGGCACCGGGGTTGATGGCCGCGATCTCGTCCTGGCAGTCGTTGCCGCGCATGGAGGAGAGCGCCTCGCCCGTGTCGGCGCAGTCGGCATCGGCCGAATCGATGATGTCGAGCAGGTTGGCCGAGCGGTAGGTGTCGCTGTCTCGGTCTGCGAAGCAGTTCTCGCGCCCGTCGCAGTTCTGGTCCACGCCGTCGCCCGTGAGCTCCACCGCGCTCGGCTTGATGGCCGGGTTGCTGTCGTCGCAGTCCACGCCGGCCGTCGCGAGCGCTTCGAAGGTATCGAGGCAGTCGGCGTCGATGGAGGGGATTTGGGAGTTGCTGCGGAAGGTGTCGCCGTCGAAGTCGGCAAAGCAGATCTCGTTGCCGTTGCAGTCGGCGTCGATGCCATCGCCGACGGTCTCGAGTGCGCCCGGGTAGACGTAGGAGAGGTTGTCGTTGCAGTCGCCGTTGGGGTCTGTCGCCTGGCCCTCGCCGCTGTCGAAGCAGTCGGTGTCGTCCGAGAGGAAGGCTGCGTCGGTGCGGTAGCCGTCGTTGTCGTTATCGCGGTAGCAGGCCTCGCGGCTGTCGCAGTCCTGGTCGGAGTTGTTGCCGATGATTTCGAAGGCACCGGGGTAGGCGTTGGCTGCAAAGTCATTGCAGTCGCCCGACGGCATCACGGCCGGCGCCTCTCCCGCGTCGAGGCAGTCGGCATCGATGGAGGAGACGGTTTCATCGGTGCGGAAGTTGTCGTCGTCGCGGTCACTGAAGCAGATCTCGAGCCCGTCGCAGTCGCCGTCGAGCTGGTCGCCGATGATCTCGGTGACGCCGGGGTTCACCAGCGCATTGGTGTCGTTGCAATCCACGCTCAGGTCGGCGGTCACAGCCTCTCCTGCGTCGTTGCAGTCGGCGTCGAGCGAGGTGATGATGACATCGGTCCGGTAGAGGTCGTCGTCGCGGTCGGCGTAGCAGAGCTCGCGGCCGTCGCAGTTCTGGTCCAGGTTGTCGCCGGGCTCTTCGACAGCCGTGGGGAAGATGTCGTTGCGCGCATCGTCGCAGTCGCCCGAGGCGCCCGAGTAGCCCGTGGGCAGGGCGCAGGCGCGGGTTGTCGTCGCGGTCTCGCCAAAGCCGTCACGGTCGGCGTCGCGGTACCAGGTCCGCGAGTCGGCAGCGGCATCTTCGTCGGTCAGGCCGTTGCAGTCGTTGTCGAAGCCGTCACAGAGCTCCGTGGCGCCGAGATAGATGAAGTTGCGGGTGTCGTCGCAGTCGGTCGCGTCGGCGATGTAGCCGAAGGGGTTGTTGCAGGCGCGAACGGTGGAGGTG
>CAIWGR010000585.1 GCA_903912275.1 uncultured delta proteobacterium | reverse complement strand
GGGTCGTGGTCGGCGACCTCGGCCGCTACCAGGGCGGCGACTGGCAGGGGGTCATCGACCATGTGGACTACCTCAAGAAGCTCGGCGTCACGAGCGTCTGGATTTCTCCCGTGGTGCGCAACGTGGAGTCGGACGCCGGGTACGACGGCTACCACGGCTACTGGACGCAGGACTTCCTCGATGTGAACCCCCATTTTGGCGACATCGCCAAGCTGCGGGAGATGGTGCAGGTGCTCCACGCCAACGGCATCCTCGTCATCCTCGATGTGGTGGCCAACCATGTGGGCCAGGTCTTCTACTACGACATCAACCGGAACGGTCGGCCGGACGACAGCGTGCAGGGCACCGGCACCACGTCGCCGATTCTGCGCACGGGCGAATATGATCCCGACTTCGATATCCGCGGCGTGCAGGCGGTGACGGGCCTCGGCGCCTCGGGCAACGCGCCCGTGCGCTGGATCGAGATGCCGGAGCTCAACCGGGGCGCGCCGCGGCCGGCCCAGTTCGCCAACTTCGACTGGTACTGGAAGCGGGGCCGGGTGACGGTCTGGGGCCGCGAGTCGGAGGCCTGCCGCATCGCCGGCATTGACCCCGATGCGAACTGGCAAGACTGCTACAACTATGTGCGGACGCAGGAGGTGACGGGCGACTTCCCGGGCGGCCTCAAGGACCTCCGCACCGACCTTCCTGAGGTGCGCCAGGCCCTCATCGAGGTGATGACCTACTGGATCACCGCGGCCGACATCGACGGCTTCCGCATCGACACGGTGAAGCATGTGGAGCACGACTTCTGGATCCAGTTCGCCACGGCCGTGCGGGCCTACGCAAAGCAGGTGGGCAAGGAGAACTTCTTCATGTTCGGCGAGGTCTTCGACGGCGCCGACTGGCTGCTGGGCTCCTACACGCAGCCCAAGATGCTCGACTCCGTCTTCTACTTCTCGCAGAAGTTCCAGGTCTACGACGCGGTCTTCAAGTATGGGGCGCCGACCAGCCAGATTGAGAAGCTCTGGACGGAGCGCAAGGCAAACTATGGCGCGGTCGGCAACCCCGACGGCGTGCTCTCTCGAGATGGACAGCCCATCGCTCCGCAGAAGCTCCTGGTGAACTTCCTCGACAACCACGACACCCCCCGCTTCCTCTTCGAGCAGCCCGATGTGAAGCGGCTCCATTTGGCCGTAACGCTGCAGTTCACCCAGAACGGCATGCCCTGCATCTACTACGGCACCGAGCAGGAGTTCTCGGGCGGCAACGACCCCGCCAACCGCGAGCCGCTCTGGCTGAGCAACTTCGGCGCCTTCAACACCACCAATCGCACCTTCAGCCACTACGCGAAGATGGCCCGGTTGCGGAAGGCGCTGCCCGAGCTCCTCTACGGCGAGCAGGCCATCCACTGGTCGACCGAGCGGACGGGCGGCGAACAGGATGCCGGCATCTTCGCCTTCGAGCGCCGCTACCAAGGCAACCGGGTCATGGTGGTGCTCAACACCCATCCGACCAAGGAGAGCGAGACCTCCGCGGACTCGCTCGGCTTCGGCAGCATGACCACGACGATGCGGCCCGGAACGGTGCTACGCGACCTGATGCCGGGCGCCGACCCCGCGGCCCGCTTCGAGGTCACCGCGGAGGGCTGCGAGACCGTGGCCTGCACGGCGGTCGTTCCGGACGACTACAACGGCGGCGCCTGCGGCTGCCTCAAGGTGGCCGTCCCGTCGCTCGGTGCACGCGTCCTGGTACCCGTGGAGCGGGCCGAGCCGCTCACCTCCTTTCCTGAACCCCTCTGAGGCTGAAGATGGCTGGTGTACGACTCAAGGGCATCCGCAAGAGCTTCGGCGATGTCGAGGTGGTGAAGGGTGTGGACCTCGAGGTGCAGGACGGCGAGCTGCTCATCGTGGTGGGAGCCTCGGGCTGCGGTAAGTCGACGCTGCTGCGGCTGCTGGCGGGGCTGGAGCAGCCCAGCGCCGGCGAGATTTTTATCGGCGAGCGGTTGGTGAACGACCTGCCGCCCAAGGACCGCGACATCGCGATGGTCTTCCAGAGCTACGCGCTCTATCCGCACATGACCGTGCGGCAGAACATGGGGTTCGGGCTGACGGTGCGGGGCGTCGCGAAGTCGGAGGTCGACAGGGCGGTCAACAACGCCGCCGAGCTGCTCGGGCTCACGCCGCTGCTCGACCGCTTGCCCAAGGCGATGTCGGGCGGTCAGCGGCAGCGGGTTGCGATGGGGCGGGCCATTGTGCGCAAGCCCAAGGTCTTCCTCTTCGATGAGCCGCTCTCCAACCTCGACGCTGCGCTTCGCTCTCAGATGCGGGTGGAGCTGAAGAAGCTCCACAAGGCGCTCGGCGTGACCATGTTCTATGTGACCCACGACCAGGTGGAGGCGATGACGCTCGCCGACCGCATCTGCCTGCTCAACCGGGGTGTGGTGCAGCAGGTGGGCACGCCCGACGAGCTCTTCGAGTGGCCGATGAACCGCTACACGGCGGCCTTCCTCGGCAGCCCCGGGATGAACTTTGCGGAGGGCCGCCTCACCGACGGCGTTTTCGAGAGCGCGGGGTTGCGCCTGCCGGTCGCCGCAGCCAATCTGGTTCCGGGCACCTCGTCGGTGGCGAGCGTGGTTGCCGGCGTGCGCCCCCATGCGGTCTCGGTTGGCGCGGGCGATGGCACCATCAGCGGCCAGGTGGAGCTGCTGGAACCGATGGGTTGGGAGACCCACCTGCACCTCCGCGTCGGCGCAAACAGCTGGACGCTCCGCCTGAGCGCCGAAGAGGCGCGCGGGCTCGCAGCCGGGCAGCAGGCAACCTTCAGCGTGCCGGCCGAGGCGGTCCGGCTCTTCGATGCCGAGACGGGTGAGGCCCTCTGTCGGCGCCCCGCATGATGACGGCCCGCTTCGCATCGCTCCTTCGGCTGCTGGCGCTGCTCATTGCAGTTGCTTGGCTGCCGGCCTGCAGCGACCCGGAGCACGAGGGGCTCATCCTCTGGCACTCCTACCGAGGCGCGGAGGCCGAGGCGCTGCACAAGGTGGTGGGCGACTACCTCAAGGCACACCCCGACGAGAAGATTGAGCTCGCGGCCGTGCCGAACGAGGCCTACGCCAACAAGATTGCCTCGGCGGTACCGCGCGGCAACGGCCCCGACCTCTTCATCTACGCACACGAGATGGTGGGCGACTGGTCGCGCAGCGGACTCATCCTGCCCAACAGCCTGCTCGGGCTGAAGGACGAGGAGGCCATCTTCCCGCCCGCCACGGTTGCGGCGCTCACCTTTGAGGGAAGACCTTCGGGCTGCCGCTCAACACCAAGACGCTGGCCCTCTACTACCGCACCGACCGGCTCGCCGAGCTGGGCGCCGCGCCGCCCAAGACCACGGACGAGATGGTGGCGCTCGCGAGCCGCTTCACCAACCGGGCCGACAGCAAGTTCGGGCTCGCCTATGAGGCCTCCAACTTCTACTTCCACAGCGCCTGGATGTTTGGCTTCGGCGGCGCCATCTTCGACCCAGATGGCACGCCGCGGCTCAACCGGCCTGAGAATGCCGCCTCGCTCGACTTCGCTGCTGGGCTGCTGAACCAGTCCAAGGTGGTGCCCGCAGAGCCGAATGGCGCGCTCGTGCTCGACCTCTTCCAGTCGGGGAGGGCGCTCTTTGCGATCAGCGGCCCCTGGTTCGCCAGCGAGCTGCGCGAGGGCACGCCCTACGGTGTCGTCCCGCTGCCCATCATCTCCAAGACCGGCAAGCCGGCCCGCCCCTTCATGACGGTCGAGGCCATCTTCGCCACCACGCAGCTCGCCGACCGCAAGCGGGAGCAGGCGGCCGCCTTCATGCGCTACTTCGCCGGCCCCGCGTCGTCGAAGGTCCGTGCGCTGCTCGGCCACCAGACGGTCATCCACCCCGAAGCCTTCCGCGACCCCGAGATTGCAGAGAACGGCTTTCTCAAGACCTTCGCCACGGCAGCGGCCCAGGCCGAGCCCATGCCCAACCGCCCCGAGATGCGGACGGTCTGGGAGCCCGCCAATACCGCGCTCGACAAGGTCCTGCGCGGTACGGTCAGCGCCAAGGAGGCGCTTGCGGAGGCCGACACCCAGCTCACCCGCCTGCTCGGTCCGGCCCCCACGGCGGTGTCGCCGCGGCCCTACGTGGCGCTCTTGGTCTGCGTCGCCGTCATCGGCTCCGGCTTCTTCCTCCGTACCCTCCGCCGCCGCCGTGTCTGGGAGCGGGCCAAGCAGAACCCGGTCGCCTACCTCTACATCTTCCCCGCCGCCGCGGCCCTGTCGCTGCTCGTCTTTCTCCCCTTCGCGGTGGGCTCGGCGCTCAGCCTCTACGCCCATCGGTACGGTCAGTTCACCTTCGTCGGCTTCGGCAACTTCCTGCGCATCTTGTCGGCGCAAGACTACGCCATCACCGATCCCTACTCCTTCTACTTCACGCTCGCTGTGACCGTGCTCTGGACGGTGGTGAACGTCTTCATGCATGTGGCGCTCGGGCTCAGCCTCGCCATGCTGCTGCGCGACCCCTGGGTGAAGCTGAAGGGGGTCTACCGGGTGCTCCTCATCGTGCCCTGGGCCATCCCCAACTACATCACCGCCCTCATCTGGAAGGGGATGTTCCATGTGGAGTTCGGTGCCATCAACCGCATCCTCGCGCTGGGAGGCGTGGAGCACATCGACTGGTTCGGTCAGTTCTCCACCGCCTTCGCCGCCAACGTCACCACCAACACCTGGCTCGGTTTTCCCTTCATGATGGTGGTCTCGCTCGGCGCGCTGCAGTCCATCCCGCGCGACCTCGACGAGGCTGCGGAGGTCGACGGCGCGAGCCGCTGGCAGCGCTTCCGACATGTGACGCTGCCGCTGCTCCGGCCGGCGCTGGTCCCCGCCATCGTGCTGGGCTCGGTCTGGACCTTCAACATGTTCAACGTCATCTATCTGGTCTCGGGCGGGAAGCCCGACGGCTCGACCGAGATCCTCATCTCCGAGGCCTACCGCTGGGCCTTCTCGCGCCAGTACCAGTATGGCTACGCGGCGGCCTACGGCGTGCTCATCTTCCTGCTGCTGCTCGCCTACACGGAGCTCACGCGCAACCGCTCGGAGGAGTCATGAGCCACGACGCCTCCGTCTCCGTGCCCTGGTCCAAGCAGCTTGGCAGGCAGGCCATCCTGATGTTTGCCACCATCGTCACCCTCTATCCCGTGCTCTGGGTGCTGAAGATTGCCTTCTCGGAGCAGTCGGGCTTCGGCACCAGCCTGGTGCCCTGGCCGGAGCACCCCACGCTGGCCAACTTCGGGCGGGTGATGGGGGCGGTCGACTCTGCGGGTGAGCCGGTCTTCTTCCGCCAGGTCTGGAACTCGACCGTTGTCTCGGTCGCCACCACCGCCGTCGGCATCGCCGTCTCCACCACTTCGGCCTACGCCTTCTCCCGCTTCGACTTTCCCGGCCGCAACACCGGCATGCGGGTCTTCCTCATCACCCAGATGTTTCCCGGCGTGGTCATGGCCGTGCCCCTTTACATCCTGCTCGACGAGCTCCACCTGCTCAACAGCATGCTTGGCCTCACCATCGTCTACAGCACCACCAGCGTCCCCTTCTGCGTCTGGATGCTCAAGGGCTACTTCGACACCATCCCCCGCGAACTCGAAGAGGCAGCCCATGTGGATGGCGCCTCGCAGTGGACCATTTTCACCCGCATCGTCTTGCCGCTCGCCAGACCGGCCATCGTTGTGACAGCGCTCTTCGGCTTCATGACGGCCTGGAACGAGTTCATCCTCGCCGCCACCTTCCTCTCCGACGAGCGGGCCACCACGCTCCCCGTCGCGCTGCAGCGCTATGTGGATGCCTTCGCCACCGACTGGGGCGGCTTCGCGGCCGGCGCCGTGCTCGTCTCTCTGCCTGTCATGCTCCTCTTCTTCGTGCTCCAGAAGCACCTCGTCGGCGGCCTCACCGCCGGCGGCGTCAAAGGCTAATCCGATGACCCTTCTCCGCGCCTGCCGCCGGCCGGTCACTGCCGGCCTCATCCTCCTCTCGCTGACCGGCTGCTTCACCTCCGAAGAGCTCACAACGCCCAGCTACGATACGGGTGTCCGCAGCGACTATGTCGACGCCGGCATCCCCTACGACCCCCGTCTGCTGAACGCCGACACCACGCCCGCAGCCGAGGATACCGCACTCCCCGACACGGGCGAAGATGCGCCCCTCTTCCCGGACGACACGGCGCCCGTCGAAGACACCACCATCGCGCCGCCCACCCAGCTCCGGAGCTGCGCAACCACCATCTCCTACCGGCCTGCCAGCTCCGTCACCGCGGTCGCTGCGGCGGGCGAGTTCAACGGCTGGTCGACCAGCGCGACGCCGCTCGCCGATGCCGATGGTGACGGCACCTGGACAGCCGAGGTCACACTGCCGGCCGGTGAGTATGCCTTCAAGGTTGCGGTCGGCGGTGTGCTCGAGACCAGCGTGCCGGCCGACGTCTACACCAAGTGGACGGGTGGGGCGGAGAACCGCAACCTCATCGTGGGCGACTGCCAGAAGCCGCTCCTGGGCCTTGTCAGCGCGGTCGCAGCGCCGGATGGGACCCTGACGGCCACGGTCCAGTTCTCCTCTGCCAGCGATGCCGCGCCCGTCGACCCTGCCACCGTCCGTGTCACCGTTGGCGATGCCGAGGTCACGCCAACCGTCGATGGGACGACCGGCCTCATCACGGTGAGCGCCACGGGCCTCGCGCCTGGCAAGCACAGTCTCCGCGTGACGGCCTCCGACACGAGCGGTCGTGCGGCCGAGAACGGAACCCTCTTTGTCCCGCTCTGGGTGGAGGCGGAGCGCTTCGAGTGGCGCGATGCGGTCATGTATTTCACCTTCATCGACCGCTTCCGCGATGGCGACAACACCCTCCGCGGCGGCGCCGTTCCGGGCGTCGATACCCGTGCCAACTACCAGGGCGGCGACTTCAAGGGCATCCTCGACACCATGCGGAGCGGCTACTTCGAGCGCATGGGCGTCAAACTCATCTGGCTCAGTCCCGTCTACGAGAACCCCGACGGCGGCTTCGAAGGCAACGGCGAGAATGCCGGCCGCCAGTTCAGCGGCTACCACGGCTACTGGCCTATCAGTGGCACCGGCATCGAGGGCCGCTTCGGCGACACGGGCGCCGGCGCAGCGGAGCGGCTCAAGGAGCTCATCGCAGAGGCCCACAGCCGCGGCATCCGCATCCTCTTCGACCTCGTCATGAACCATGTGCACGAGCAGCACGCCTATGTGGCCGCCCACCCGGCCTGGTTCCAGGGCTCCTGCGGCGTCTGTGGCACCACGGCCTGCCCCTGGGACAGCCGCCCCATCGACTGCCTCTTCGCCAGCTATCTGCCCGACCTCGACTACAAGAAGCACGAGGTCACCCAGCAACTCACGAACGACGTCCTCGCGCTCGCCAAGGAGTTCGATGTCGATGCCTTCCGCGTCGATGCCGCCAAGCACATGGACCACATCATCATGCGGCGGCTCGCGATGAAGCTGCGCGATGAGGTCGAGCAGGGGCAGGGCGCTCCCTTCTATCTCGTGGGCGAGACCTTCACCGGTGGCGACGACGCCGGCCGCCAGCTCATCATGAACTACGTCGCGCCCTATGAGCTCGACGGCCAGTTCGACTTCCCCCTCTTCTGGGCCATCCGCAACGCCTTTGCCGGCAGCGGCTCCTTCACCGACCTCGACAACGCCGTCGGCGCCGGCGAGCGCTACTACCGCGGCGCCGTCCAGAGCGCCTTCCTGGGCAACCACGACGTCGTCCGCTTCGCCTCGCAGGTCACCCGCGGCAACGACAACATCTCGCCGTGGGAGAGCGTCTCAGACCCCATGTTCACCGCCGGCTCGGTGACCGAGTGGAATGTCATCAACCGGATGAGCATGGCCTTCCTCTTCACCCTCACGCAGCCCGGCGTCCCGCTCATCTACTACGGCGACGAACTCGGCCTCGCAGGCGGTCGCGACCCCGACAACCGCCGCATGATGCCGCTCGACAGCGCGCTCACCGCCAACCACCGCGAGCTGCTCGGCCGGGTGCAGGCCATCGGCACCGCCCGCGCCGCCTCCGAGGCCCTCCGCCGCGGCGTCCGCCGCACCCTCTACCGCTCGGGCGACCTCTATGTGTACGGCCTCGCCTCGGCGCCCGGAAAGGCCGCCATCGTGGCCATGAACAAGGGCGGCCAGCAGACGGTCCAGGTCGACCTGCCTGCAGAGTGGGCGCTCACCGGAACGCTCACCGATTCGCTCGGCGGGAGCCGCACCGCGACGGTCGCTTCGAACCGCATCTCGCTCACGCTGAACAGCTGGGAGTATGTCATCCTCGAGCCCTGAGGCTCCCTCGCGCTGACCACCCCCTCCGCGCGATTTTCCAGCGGGTCTGGGCGGCCTGTCGATTGCAGGTTGCGGCTCGGCAATCGGGCCATAAGATGGGGGCTCTGCCGGCCTTACCGCCTGCGCAGTCGGGTCGTTGGGATGCGTGTGGAGGCAGAATGTCGGGTCGTTGGTTGGCAATCGGAGCGGTACTCGCAGCGCTCGGCGTCGCGATGGGCGCCTTTGGCGCCCACGCCCTCAAAAGCCACCTCACGCCCGAGCGGCTCGAGGTCTGGAAGACCGCCACCCACTACCACCTCCTCCATGCGGTGGCCGTCGCGCTGCTCGGCGCCACCATCGCAACCACGCTCCCTGGCGCAGAGACCTCGCTCAAGCTCCTCACGGCCGGCCTCATCGTCTTCTCCGGCACCCTCTATCTCCTCTGTCTGACCGGCGTTGGCTGGCTCGGCGCCATCACGCCGATTGGCGGGCTCCTCATGATCGCAGGCTGGCTCACGCTCGCCTGGGCCGCCTGGCAGCAGTCCCCGCGCGGCTGACCTCTCTCCTCTTTCTGCATCCAACCCCGACGAGCACATGGCCGGTACCAAGCGACAGCGCAGCGAAAACACGACCACCGTAGTGGCCGACAAGGTCGAGACCCCGCGCCTCTTCAAGGTCATCTTCTACAACGACGACTTCACCACCATGGAGTTCGTCATCGAGGTGCTGATGGAGCACTACCACCACCCCCTCCCGGTGGCCCGCCAGATCACCATGAAAGTTCACCGTGAAGGGAGCGGCGTTGCCGGCGTCTTCACCCGCGACATCGCAGAGTCCAAGGCGACCCGCACCCGCGAGGTGGCCCGCCGCTTCCGCTTCCCGCTCCGCGTCGAGGTCGAGGTCGAATAGTCGCCCCGCCGCCGCCCCCTCCCTCTCCTGTTCAGTACCATTCGCCCCGACACGGGGTACCCCCTCCTGGAGCCCGATGCTCTCAAAAGAACTGCAGAAAGCCATCTCCGAAGCCATTCACGAGGCGCAACTCCGCCGGCATGAGTTCGCCACTGTCGAGCACCTGCTCTTCGCCATGCTCGAGCTGGGCGAGGTGCAGAGCACGATCGAGCAGAGCGGCGGCAAGGTCGGCGAGCTCCGGCGCAAGCTGCTTGCCTACTTCGAGAAGCTGGCACCCTCGCTCCCGCCCGGCGTGCAGTTCACGACCGAGGCCTCTGAGGGCTTCAAGCGGGTCATTAGCCGCGCGCTCGCCCATGCACAGCGCATCGGCAAGGTGCCGCTGAGCGCGCCCCTGGTCGTCCTGGCCATCCTTTCGGAGAGCGACTGCTGGGCCCGCACCTACCTGGAGAGCTGCGGTGTGACCCTGCTCGAACTGCGTAACTTCCTCTCGCATGGCGAGAGCGAGGGGCCGCGCGGCAAGCGCCGCAAGCCGGGCGCGACCGGTGGCGAGAACCCCTTCGGCGACGACGAGGATGAGAGCGCCTCGGACGACGACGACAGCGATGATGACGACGACGACAGCCCCCGTCGCGGACGCGGCGGCAAGATGCTCGCCATGTTCTGCGTCAACCTGAACAAGGCGGCGAAGGAGGGGCGCATCGACCCCCTCATCGGCCGCGCCGCCGAGATTGAGCGGCTCCTCACGGTGCTCTCGCGCCGCCGCAAGAACAACCCGCTGCTCGTTGGCGAGCCCGGCGTCGGCAAGACCGCCATCGCCGAGGGGTTGGCCTACCGCATCGTCAACAACGAGGTCCCCGATTCGCTCAAGGGCTTCGAGGTCTTCTCCCTCGACGTGGGCGCCATGGTGGCCGGAACCAAGTTCCGCGGCGAGTTCGAAGAGCGGGTCAAGAACCTGCTCCGCGAGATGGAGAAGCGGCCCAAGGCCATCCTCTTCATCGACGAAATCCACACCATCGTCGGT
>CAIWGR010000584.1 GCA_903912275.1 uncultured delta proteobacterium | reverse complement strand
CTCGACCTGCGCGGCACCGGCGAACTCTACTACGAGACGCTCGGCGCGGCACCGTTCCGACGCTTCGTGCTGACCTGGACCGACGCGAAGGTGGGGACGGCGGCCGACGCGCCGACGCTCGACTTCTCGATGCTCCTCTACGAGAGCAGCTCGGTCATCGAGTGCCGCTACGGCGCGATGCATGGCAGCGGCAGCGGCACCTCGGGCCTCTCGGCGACCATCGGGCTGCAGAACGAGAGCGGCACGGCGGCGACCACGGCCTCCTTCAACGAGGGGATCGTGGAGCCTGGCGACACCGTGCTCTTTGTGCCGGCGTCGGGTTCGTCGACAGCCACCTACTCGGTCTTCGGCCTCCGCGATCAGGATGAGTTCGAGCGGCTCGCGACCAACGGCGCTGCCACCACGCTGCTGACCGGGAGCGAGAGCATCGCGCCGCTCACGCTGGGCTTCGCGCTCCCCTGGTGGGCGACGGCGCGGGAGACGCTGCTCTCGGTGGGCGCGACGGGCTGGCTCAAGGTGGGCGGTGGTGCGCCCGACGCGCTGGCGACGCCGGCCGCTTCGACCATCTCGCAGGTGAGCCTGATCGCGCCGTTCTGGGCACCGCTCGGACTAACTTCCGGCGCCGTCCGCGGACTCGGCGCGGCAGACCGCCAGCTCATCTCGTGGGAGAATGTGACGCTGGCCGGCGCGACGGGCAGCGATCTGAGCTTCCAGACCACGCTGCTGCCTTCGGGCGAGGTGCGGGTGCGCTACGGAGCACTCGCGGCGCGGACGCGGGCAACGCGCGGTGCCGTGCAGCTTGGCGGCGCGACGGTGGGCCTGAGCAACCCGGGCGCCAACCTGGCCATCGACCCGCTCGCGGGGCAGGCCTACGGGCAGCTGTCGGGCGGCGGACTCCGCTGGATTCGGCGCTAGACCGAGGGGAGCTTGCGGCGCTCGTTGAGCGTCACGAACTCGCGAATCTCGGCCATCACGGGGTCGGGGGCGTTCTCGAAGGCGAAGCCTGTGGCGACGTGGCGGGCGGCCATCTTGGTCCAGCGGCAGACGCCCTCGACCTCGACGATCTTGCCGCTGATGGGCATGGGGAAGCGGAGCTGCACCTTCTCGCCATTCTCATACTTGTGGTCGGTGAGGACCAGCAGGCCGGTGGCGGAGATGTCTTCGGAGCGGCCATGCTTGTGGAGCGCGCCGGGGCCAAAGACCTGGACGGGGCAGATGAAGGGGACGCGCTCGTCGCGGCGGAGCTCGGCGCCGCCGGAGACGGGGAGCGGCGGCGGCTGGGGCGTGGTCGTTGCGTCGGGGTTGGCCCGCCGGAGGAGGGGCACCGGGGTGATCTGCGGGCCGGCGGCAGGCGGCGGCGAGAAGGGTGCCTCGGGGGAGCGGGCCAGCGTGGGGACGACGGTCTGCTTGGGGTCGAGGACGCAGAGGTACTGGCTGGGCGCGACGACCTGCATCAGGGCGCGGGCGAAGGCCGAGGCCGAGGGGTATCGGTCGGTGGGGAGGTAGGTGAAGGCGCGGGCCAGCACGGCGTCGAGCTCCGGCGGGGCGCCGGGGATGAGGGTGCTGATGGGGGGCGGGGTTTCGCCGCGGGCGACAGCGGAGAGCACGTCGCGGGGGGCGCCGAGGAAGGGGAGGCGGCCGGTGATGGCTTCGAAGAAGGTGACGGCGAGGCCCCAGACGTCGGCGGGGGCGTGGGTCTCGCGGCCCATGAGCTGCTCGGGCGCCATGTAGTCGAGGGTTCCGACGGTGCGGCCCTCTTCGGTGAGCTTGGTGCTGGCTTCGCGGTCGTAGGCGACGCCGAAGTCGATGATTTTGATGACGTCGCGGCCGCTGGGGCTGGCGGCGATGAAGATGTTGGCCGGCTTGAGGTCGCGATGGATGACGAGTCGGGCGTGGGCGTGGTCGAGGGCGCCGGCGCACTGGCGGACGAACTCGATGCCGTCGGGCAGGGTCATGCGGCCGCGCGAGGCGAGCAGACCGGCAAGCGAGCGGCCGGTGAGGAGCTCGAGCGCGACGTAGGGGCCATGCTTGGCGCAGACGCCGGCGTCGCGGACCGAGACGATGTGGGGGTGGCGGCAGCGTGCGAGCGCGACCGACTCGCGCATGAGGCGGGCCCGCTCGGCGTCGTTCTTGAGCGCAGCCTTGGGCATGCACTTGATGGCCAGGACCTCGTCCAGCACGTTGTGGCGGGCGGCGAAGACCATGCCCATGCCGCCGCGCGCGACCGGGCGGAAGGCGTGGTAGCGGAAGTCGACGATGTCGCCTGGCTGAACTTCTTGGTAGTCTGGGATCATCAGTCGCTGCCCGCTTCGATGCCGGAATGTGGCGTAGCGGGGGCGACTACCTGCTCATGCCCGAAGG
>CAIWGR010000583.1 GCA_903912275.1 uncultured delta proteobacterium | reverse complement strand
CGCCCTATCTGACGGCCGCGGCGCGCCAGGCGACGCTGGCCGAGATCGTCTCATTGAGCGCGCCGAGGAGCTGGCTCGTGGAGAGCTATATCCTCCCCGAACTGGCATCGATTTCGCCCCTGCTGCTGCCTCTGGTTCGCGCAGCCTTTGGCGGGCTCGGCGAGCCGCTCGTCGGTGGGGTTACCACCGAGGAGATTCACCGGGAGCTGCGCGAGAGCGGCTGGCAGGTGAAGGACGACGCTGGGACGATGGAGTGGGTGGAGAGCTTCGCGGGCGGCGACGGCCCCTCTGTTGCGCTGCTGGAGCGGGTCGTGGTCTGTCGCCGCTGAGGCGCTGGCTCAGGCCTTCTTGACCCACGAGGCGCAGGCGCCGTTGGGGTTGATGGGGCCCTTGACGATCGGACAGCTACCGCAGGCTCCTTCGGGGCCCGCGACAAAGAGCGAACAGCCGTTGCAGGCCTTCGCGGGGTCGGTGGAGGCGTCGACGTAGTTGAGGTTGGTGCGGGTGGCGGCCTCATCGGGCTTGAGGCCCGCGGTGTCGGTGCACTGGAGGCTTCCGCCGCCCTTGCCGCAGGCAGCAAGCAGGCTGGCGCCGGCAGCGACGCCGCCCAGGAGAGCGGCGCGGGTGAGGAAGGTGCGGCGGTCGAGGAGGTTCGAAGACATGGTCATCCTTGCTGACGGTGGGCGTCGACGACAGGCCGCCGGCGCGGAAAGAGAGATAGCCTGCGCCCGTCGGGAGTCACACTTTTGACGCAGGTTGCGGAGTGGATAAGGTCTCGCGTCGATGGCGCAAGGAACGGGCCGTCGGATTGCAGGGATTGGTGAGCGAAACATGAAGCAGCGACCTGCGAATCCCTCCTCCGCGCCGCGCCGGTTCAGGCCCGGCGACCGGCTCGTGCTCACCTTCGAGGAGGTGGCGGAGGATGGCTCCTGCGTGGCCTACGAGGGGGCGCTCGAGGTGCGTGTGGCCGAGATGGTGCTGGGCTGCAAGGGCTATGTCGAACTCGACCATGTGAGCCCCCACCGGCCCATGGCTTGGGGGCGGGTGCTCGACACCCGCATTGTCCCCTCCGCGACGCCGCCGCGCGAGCTCTGCCTCTCCGCGATGCAAGGCGCAGTGCGCTGCGGCGGCTGCCCGCTGCTGCCCATGCCGGAGGCCGATGGCATTGCGCTCAAGGTGCGCTGGCTCCACACCGCGCTGGCCTCCATCGGCGCGACCCCCGTGCTCGAACGCTCCGGTCCTTCGCTCCGCTATCGCAACCGGAACATCTACCATGTTGTTGCCGACATCGACGGACTGGCCATGCTTGCCAGCCGCGTCCCTGCGGGCGCAGAGCTCGCCGACATGGTTCCCTGTGTGGCGGTGCTTCCTTCCATCGATGCCGCGGCATCGCAGTTCATCCGAGCGCTCGCCGATGCGCCGCAGACCGCGTGGCCGCGCTATCTTGTGCTGCGCGGAAATCGCGCAGGCGAGGTCGTCGGAGAGCTGATCTTCGGCCGCGCGATGACAGCACCGCCGGCCTGGACAGAGCAGCTTGCGGAGCGCCTTGGCTGGGCCGGCTGGGGTTGGTCGGTGAATGAGGATGCGGGCGACGCAGTACGGCGCAGCGAGCCTGTCTGGGCGGCTGGTGCGGCCTCTGTGATGGAGCGCTACGGCCGTCTGGACCTGCCGATCGGGACGTCGGGTTTTGCGCAGCTCAACGCCGAGGCAGCGGGCGCCATGTATGAGCTTGCGGGCAGCTGGCTGGCCGGCGCGGAGACCGTGTGGGATCTCTACTGCGGCATGGGCGCCATCGGTCTTCACGGTGTGGTCGTGGGCGGCGTCTCGAAGCTGTTCGGTGCTGAGAGCGGGGCCTCGAGCATCGATGCCGCGCGGTCGGTCGCTGCGACGCTGCCGGTGCAGGCAAAGTTTGAGGTCATGACCGCGGCCGAGGCCTTTGCGGCCGGTTGGGCGCGGCCTGACGCGGTGGTGGTCAATCCTCCGCGCAAGGGGCTGGAGCCTGCGGTGCTGGCGGGGCTGCTGGCGCTCCGGCCGGCGAAGCTCCTCTACATGAGCTGCAACCCGGATAGCTTTGCGCGGGACGCCAGCCGGTTGATGGCGGACGGCTACCGACTCGATGAGGTGAGCGCCCACGACCTGCTGCCGCAGACGCGGCACACGGAGCTCTTGGCCCGCTTCAGCCTCTGAGCCCGTCGAGTCGTCCCATGACGAACTTGAGGTAGGCGCCCTGCGGGAAGGCGGCGAGCGTAGGATGGTCGATGCCCGCGCCCCGCACTTCGACAACGCGGTAGCTGCGCTCGGAGCGTTCGGCGGAGGCGGCGAGGAGGTCGAGGAAGCCCTCCGCCCGGAGGTGGCTCGAGCAGCTCGCAGAGACGAACCAGCCGCCGGGAATCGTGGCCCGCATGGCGAGCTCGTTGAGGCGGACGTAGGCCTTGCCGCCATCCTTGGCGGTCTTGGCGCTGGCGGCAAAAGAGGGCGGGTCGACGATGACGAGATCGAAGCGTGGCGGACGCTTCACTTCGTCGGTGAGCCAGTCGAAGACATCGGCCTTCACGAAGCCGAACTTGCGCTCGTCGAGGCCGTTGAGCGCCACATTCTTCTTGGCCATCTCGAGCGCGGCACCGGAGATATCGACAGAGATGACCTCGTCTGCGCCGCCAAGCCCGGCCGCGATGGTGAAGCCGCCGGTGTAGCTGCAGAGGTTGAGGACCCGACGGCCGCGTGCGAGCTGGGTGACCTTGTCGCGGTTGTCGCGCTGGTCGAGGAAGAAGCCGGTCTTCTGGCCTGTGAGCGGGTTCATGAGGAAGCGGCGGTCGCGCTCGCGGAACTGCATCTCGTCGGGCACGTCGCCAAAGAGGATGCGCGGCTTGCCGTTGTCGCGCTGCGGCTCACGCACGATGAGGGCTGCGGGCTGGAGTTCGGAGACGGCAGCGGAGACGTAGGCGTCGACCCAGCGCTCGCCGAGGCGGCCGTCGATGCGGAGCGAGACGAGGTCGCCGTAGATGTCGCAGTGGAGGCCGGGCAGGCGGTCGTTCTCGCCGTGGACCACGCGGAAGGCCTCCACGCTCTTGGGCAGCAGCGCGCGGCGGAGCTCGAGCGCGGAGGCGAAGCGGCGGGCGACAAAGGCCTCGTCCACCTCCTCGTCGAAGTCCCAGGTCCAGGCGCGGAAGCGGAGCTGCGAGGAGGGCTCGATGGTGCCGCGGGCGATGAACATGCCCGAGGTGGTGACAAGGTCGACGACCTCGCCGTCTTTCACCCCTTCGAGGGGCTCGACCGCGTCTGCGAAGACCCAGGGGTTTCCGCGGCGGACAGAGGCTTCGATGGGTTTGCTGAGGCGGAGGCGAGGGTGCATGGATTCGCTACGGGCGTGAGGGGCGGGCGATGGGCACCGGCGTGGGCGGTCCGAACCGGTCCGTCGCGGGGCCGCTAGCAGAGCCTGTGAGGATGGTCACATCTTCAAACACCGTTGCGCTTTTTGCCCGATGAGAGGAAGGCTAGGCGCGGCTTTGTTGTCTGAAAGAGGTCTCGCTCATGCGTCTGGCTCCGCTTCCGTTTTCGCGTTCGATGGTTCTTCTCGGCCTGGTCTGTGTGACGCTCGCTGCAGCGCTCCTCGGATGGGCTTCACCCGCCGCTGCCACGCCGATGTATTCGGTGAGCTCCGCGCATGCCTGCAACACCTGCCACGTCGAGCCCACGGGCTGGCTCAACCCGGAGAAGGCCAACCGCCGCTGTACGCTCGACTGCCAGGGCTGCCACGTGAACCCATCGGGCGGCGGTCTCCGCACACCGCTGGGCGAGTTCTACGGCGAGGAGGTGCTTCCGATGTTCGGGCCCCGTCCCGGCGAGAGCGCCAATCCGGCCCGCTTCCTCCGCGAAGGCGAGCCGAGCAAGGGCGAGTTCGATATGTTCGGCGCCTGGAACGGCGGCTGGTGGCCGGGCGAGGTGCAGCACCGCGAGATTCCCGACCGTTATGGCGATATCGATCCAGCGCCGCGCTACCAGATTGGCACCGACATTCGGCTGATGAATGTCACGACCCAAGAGACGAAGGCGACGGGGACCGAGTTCGGCACCCCTGCCAAGTCGGCCACCTTCCCGATGGAGTTGGAACTCTACGGCGCGCTGCACCCCGCCTCCAATGTCACCGCCTATCTCGACCTCGGCGTGCAGGGTCAGCAGCTGCTTCCTGATGGCCAGACCTATGCGTCGGCCGCGAAGAAGCGTGCCTGGGTGCGTGAGACCTTCGTGATGCTGCACGACCTGCCAGGAAGCCAGTATGTGCGCGTGGGCCGCTTCTTCCAGCCTTACGGCTGGCGCATCTCCGACCACACCTCCTTCACGCGGCGCGACACCGGTTTTGACCAGAACCGGCAGGCGCTCGGCGTCGAGTGGGGTCACGCCTACTACGAGAGCTGGAGCAATGTGATGCTCTGGCATGAGGGCCTGGAGAGCTGGCCGGGCGAGCTGCGTACCAACTTCGCAGCCAACGGTGTGACTGCGCAGGGCGGCTGGCGCGGCATGAACTTCACGGCCGGCGGGACGATGCATTACGGCAAGCGGACTGCCGATGACTCGACCGAGTTCGCAGCCGGTCCGATGTGGGCCTACAGCCTCTTTCCGCTGATCTACATGGGCGAGCTCGACTACCGCAGCGACACGCGGAATCTCAGCGATGCTGGCGGAGCGCCGAAGCAACTCGCTGCCTTCCATGAGCTGCAGTGGCATGGCTTCACGGGCATCTCGCCCAAGGTCCGCTACGAGTGGGAAGACCCGGATCTGGCGCTCACCGAGAACGCGAAGAGCCGGGTGATGGGCGGCTTCGAATTCAACCCCTACGCGGGCGTGCAGTTCGACTTGGTCTACCGGTATGAGATGTCGGAGAACCCGAAGGTTTCGGACAAGGGGCAGTGGCTGAGCCAGCTGCACCTCTTCTACTAGGCGACCGGTTCAGGGCGGCGCGCCGCCCTCGATCCAGCGGCGAAGCAGGTCGGTCTGGGCCTCGGTGAGCGCTGCGCGACCGAGCGGCATCGCTTCGCCCAGACCGCCGGCTGTGAGGTGGCTGCCTTCGACCTTGCGCCAGAGGTAGGAGGCATCGAGGTCGCCGGGTGTGACAAGCGGCATCGGCGCGGCCTGAAGGGAGCTGGCCAGGAGCCTGTCGCGGAGAGCCGCGTTGGGCTCGAGCCAGAGGTTGCCCAGCGTCTGCGAGATGTGGCAGTCGCCGCAGGCGGGCACGAGCACCGAGGCAGAGACCTCAGCCATCGTGGGCACAGGGAGGTCGTGATGGCCGCTGCCGGAGCCGGCGTTGGCGTCGTCAGAGCCGTCGGGCGGCGCGGTGGTGAGGCCGGTGTCGAAGTCCACGCCGAGGTCTGCGAGGCCGACATCGAAGAGGGAGCCGGCGTCGCTGCCGTTGCCCCTCGGGATGGAGGGAAAACAGCCGGCGAGGGCGAGGCAGGCAAGGGCGACCAGGCGGCCAGCGTGGAGGAGGCGCGCCATCGTATCGCCTAGTTGCAGGAGCCTTCGGGCATGCCCTGGGCCTTCCAGGCCTCGATGATGGCGAGCTGATTCGCCGTGACGGCCGGATCCGGCGACCCCAGCGGTGGCATGTCGCCAATGTTAATGCGGTTGAGGGAACGGTCGAGGTCGGTGGAGACGCTGCCCCATCCCGCGTTGCGCTCGGCGAAGACGTCGAGGTCGGGGTACTGACCGCCGTCCGGGCCTCCGCCGTGGCAGCGACCGCAGGCCGGACTGAGGATGGGCTTGATGTCGGCGCAGTAGGTGAACTGGGGGTCGCCCGAGCCGCTCCCGCCGCCGAGGTCGATGGCGACAGGCGGGTCGCCGAAGTCAGGGCAGCCCGCGAGCAGCGCGGCAGCGCAGAGCAGGAAGAGGCAGAGGGTGGAGGTGAACGAGGGGATCGAAGTTTGAGCGTTCATGGGCATCCTCAAGGGTCGTCTCGGCGGGGCGACTACCACAGTCGCCCGTTGAGGCCAAACCTCGTGTG
The DNA here is from genome assembly GCA_903912275.1 of uncultured delta proteobacterium. Classification (GTDB taxonomy): domain Bacteria; phylum Myxococcota_A; class Bradymonadia; order REDH01; family REDH01; genus CAIWGR01. Next base: position 2,286 of record CAIWGR010000583.1, on the reverse strand, counting down.
GCGGCTTGCAACCGCGGCGCATCTGGTGCAGGAAGGCCCGCATGAGCACCGAAGCGACTCTTCCTTCTCCGTCCCCTGCCGCGCCCTCCGACCGGCTCCCCTGGATGCGCGGCCTTCTCGGAATGCTGCTCGGCGCCGGGCTGGTGTGGGGTCTGCTCGAGGTCTCGCAGCTCTATCCCTACTCCCTCACGCACGATCGTCCCGCGCTGCCGGCGATCCCTGCCGCGCCGAACCCGCCCGTCGAGGTCTCGATCTCCTTCATCGAGACGGCCGAGTCGCAGACCGTCGGTACACACCTTGCGCAGGGGTTAGGATGGGGCAGGCGGCGGGTGGCCTTCCGCGCAGCGCTCATCCGCCACCCGAAGGGTACGATCCTCTTCGGCACGGGTCTCTCTCCCGAGCACAACGAGCGGCAGGTGGGCTGGAAGGTAGGAACGCCCTTTGCGGCCTCCAAGCCCCTCACGTCGCTGGCGCAACTCTATCCGTCGCTCGGCGTGGATCGCATCATCCTGCCGTCGATGCGCTGGTACAACACGGGAGGGCTGCTCTCGATGCCCGACAGCGTCCGCGCCTTTGCCGGCTCGGGGGAGATTTCGAGTTCGACCGGGTCTTCTTGGCCCTACCGCTACGCCTACGATCTGCCCTCAGCGCAGGAGCTCCGGCCCCGTCTCTCTGCGATGTCATTTGGCGGCGGCGCCTACCTCGGCGGGCGGAAGTCGGACGATCTCTTCGACGATGGTTCGGTGGTGGCTGTGACCTACCGTGCGTCGGGTCCTGAGGAGATCGCGCTGCTCGTCTCGCTGCCAAGCGGTCGTCGCCTGTTGTTGGTTGGAGACTCGGTCTTTGCCGATGAGCAGGTGAAGCTGGCGACGCCGAGCTACCAGCCGCTCACCTGGTGGCACGACCGCAACCGGATGCAGCTGGCCTCGCTGGTCACGAAGCTGAGCGCGCTCGAGCGGAGCGGAGCGGTGGATGTGCTGCCGATGCTCGACGGGACGGTGCCCGTGCCGCTCTTCCCTGCCGCCTGGAAGTGAAGCCGCCGCTCCGCCGAGCGTTGGTAACGGCCTCCAGCCGCGGGCTTGGCTTTGCATCAGCGCAGGCGCTTGCCGCGCAGGGCATGGAGCTGCTGTTGAGCGCGCGAGATGGCGTGGCGCTGGCTGAGGCGGTCGCGCAGCTTCGTGCCGCAGCGCCTGGCCGCCGCATCGACGGAGTCGTGTGTGACCTCACCGAGGCCTCCTGTGTCGACCAACTGCACGAGGCCGCGCTGGCGCTCTGGTCGTCGCCGCCGCAGGTGCTTGTCTGCAATGCAGGCGGGCCTGCGCCGGGTGGCTTTGAGGCGGTGGACGATGCGGCCTGGCGGACGGGGTTCGAACTGACCTTTCTCTCGACAGCGCGGCTCCTGCGTCACTTCGGCCTTGCGATGTGCGAGGCGGGGGTAGGGCGGGTGGTGACGATCACATCGTCTACGGTCGCGCGTCCGATGTCGGGGCTGACGGTGAGCAACGCGCTGCGGCCGGCGGTGGTGGCGCTGGTGCGTGAGCTTGCGCCGCAGTGGGCTCCGCGGGGTGTGACCATCAACAATGTGGCGCCGGGTTTCACGGCTACCGCTCGGGTGGAACATCTGCTTTCAGAGGCAGCGGCGCGCACGGGTTTGACGCTGGAAGAGGTGCGCGCTGCGCGGATCTCATCCATTCCTGCTGGACGGATGGGAGAGCCTGCAGAGGTCGCCGCGGCCGTCGCCTTCTTCTGCTCGCCGGCCGCTGGCTACGTGACGGGGCAGACGCTGGTGGTGGACGGTGGTGCGTCGCTTGCGTGACGTAGCACGGCCTGAATCTGCGGCAGTCTGCCTCTTCTTGGCGGCACTTGTTGGTGCTGCCTGCAGCGAGGCCGACCCACCGCCGGCAGAGCTCTGGAGCTGCGGCTGCCACTACGACCTGCCCGCTGCGAATCCGCCGGCTCTGGGCGTGGAGAACAACGACTGGGTCTGTGGTCCTGCGGGCTACCTCGGCGGAACAGCAAGCGCTGATGCTGCCGCCATCGCGGAGCGGGGCTGCGCGGCATGGCCGGGTGCATCGAACTGCGTTTGCCTCTGTGAGCCGCTGGGCGAGGTCTGCGACGAGGGCGTGATGTAGGTGGTCGGCAACGGCTTGGAGTGAAACGACAGATGCACTAGGTGCGGGCGACGGGCCGCTCCTTCCGGCGGCTTCGACTCTCTCGACCGGTGCTTCATGTCTCGATTTGCTCCCTCCCTGTTGATTGCCGCTGGACTGCTCTTCGCCGTCGGCT
>CAIWGR010000582.1 GCA_903912275.1 uncultured delta proteobacterium | reverse complement strand
GGAATCGGTCTCGGTCGGCGCCGTCTTCGATGCGCTCCGTCCCACGATCTCCTGACCTGCCCCGGAGATGTGCCGGAAGCGCCAGGGCCTTCCACTCAGGCGGCCAAGCGTGCGAGCAGACGGTCATGGATGCCGCCGAAGCCGCCGTTGCTGAACACGCAGACCACATCACCCGGTCTCGCGCCCTCGGCGATGTGGTCGATGATGCTCTCGACGGTCGGCAGATAGGCCGCAGGTTTTCCGGTCGATCTGAGGTCCTGCATCAGCTTCTCCGGGTTGAGCCGTTCGTCCGGAGGCAGCTGCTCGAGCCGTGCCACCTCGGCCACGACGATGACATCGGCCCGTTCCAAGGCGTCCACGAGCTCCGTCTGGAAAAGGTTCCTGCGGGTCGTGTTCGAGCGAGGTTCGAAGACCCCCCAGAGTCGTCGTCCCGGAAACTTCACCCGCAGCGCCCTCAACGTCTCGCGTATCGCCGTGGGATGGTGCCCAAAATCGTCCACCACCACCACGCCGCGGGCCTCGCCCCGGACGTCCATCCGGCGTTTCACGCTCTGGAAGGTCGCGAACGCCAACTGGATCTGGGCGTGGGTCAACCCGCAATGGCGGGCACAGGCGGCCACGGCGAGTGCGTTGCGGACGTTCAGTTCGCCGATCAACGGGACCTGGAAACGGGAATGCCCGATCTGGAAGCATGAGCTGCCTTCGTTGAGTTGGATCCCGTCGGCGCGGATCTCGTTGGCTTCGCCGAGCCCGAAACGCTTCACCGGGCAATGCTTGACGTCGAGCAACGGGGACAGGTTCATCTCGTCACCATTCGCGAGGAGCAATCCGTTCCGGGGGATGAGGTTGATGAACCTGCGGAACGAAAGCTGGATATCTGCCAGCGACCCGAAGATGTCCGCATGGTCCATCTCGAGGTTGTTGATGATGGCGACCTCGGGCAGGTAGTGGATGAACTTGCTGCGCTTGTCGAAGAACGACGTGTCGTATTCGTCGCCTTCGATGATGAACCATTCGGAATCCGTGAAGCGCGCACCTTGGCCGAGGTTGGTCGGGATGCCGCCGATGAGGAACGACGGATTGTGTCCGGCGCTTTCGAAGACCCAAGCCAGCAAGGCAGCGGTGGTGGTCTTTCCATGGGTGCCAGTGACCACCAGCGAACGCTTTCCATGGATGAAACATTCCTTGAGCAGTTCCGGAAGAGAACAATAGCGGAGCTTCCGGTCCAGCACGGCCTCGGCCTCGGGATTCCCCCGGGAGATCGCGTTGCCGATGACCACAAGATCAGGTCGGTGTGAGAGATTGGATTCGGAATACCCCGCATGGGCGGCGATTCCCCTAGCCGCGAGGAAGGTGGACATCGGCGGATATATCACGTCCTGATCCGAGCCGGTGACGCGGAACCCGCGCTCGTGCATCGCGACCGCTGCACTCGCCATCGCGGAGCCGCCGATTCCGACAAAGTGGACGCTTTTGAAATCCGTGAGCATGGACTGAGGGTCCGGATTACGAAGCCTCTGGGAAAGCAATCTTCCTCGAGGAGGGAGGTTTATTGGCCCTCGAGCCCCTTCGTCCGGGGAAATTTCACCAAAGGGTCAGCACTCCATACCCGCCGTACGGGGCGAAGCCGGGCATGGGGCCCGCGGGAACACGCTGGATCAAGCAACGCATAGATGCATTGCGCCTTTACCCGCGGAAACACTTGGTTTCAGCCGCTCGGAAGCTCGTGTGGGCGCCCCAGTCGCTCACTAGGCCTTTTGGAGGTCTTTCTTTTGGGTGTCTCAGTTGACCGCAACGGTTTGTGTTGCAGTGGATTGCTGAAAATTCGTGGAGGGAGCGGGGGTGGTTTTTGGAATACGTAACCGTATTGTTACGAGTAAGTTGCGACGTATTTCTGGGTGAGATTTCGGGACCCTTGGAGGGGAGGTAGAGAAGTTCTTTGCAGAAAGCAGTTGCAGCCGGGAGCGGCTCGGGTAATTTGAGCGCCGTTCCGAGTGAACGATGAGCCGAGCGCGGCTGAGAAGTCAGCGCCCGGCGATTGTTGTCGCCAGACCCGAGAGGGTATGGCGGCGGTGAAG
>CAIWGR010000581.1 GCA_903912275.1 uncultured delta proteobacterium | reverse complement strand
GGCCTCTGCGAGCAGGGTTGCGCGGGCGGGGAGTTGTGCGACGCCCCATGGTCTCCCGAGGGCGCCGATCTTGGGCGCCTGGACTTGAACGGTGACGGGGTCTCGGAGTCGCCGCTGGCGGTCTGCCGGAGCCCGAACACGGAGGTGGCCGGTACCTTCGAGATGTGCGGAAACAACGCCGCGCTTGCGCTCAACCGGGGCTGCGCCGGCGGGGCGCTCTGTGCCCGCTTCTTTGACGCGAGCGTGGCGGGTACCTGCCTACCATCGTGTGATGGTGACTGCGCGCCTGTCGACGGCTATGTTCCCTCCTGCTTTGATGTTGGCGACAGTGTTCGCCGGTGCCTTCTGGAGTGCAGCGATGAACTCTATTCTTCGGACTGCCCGCGCGGCATGGTCTGCCGACCGGTGCAGGAGGGCTTTGCTCTCTGCGTGCGGTAGCCTGGTGCTGTTTGCGTGCGGCGGTGAAGGGTTTGCGCTGAGCGAGGTGGACGGCGGCTTTGTGCTTGGCGCCGATACGGCGGGCTCGGGCGAGGGCAGCTCCTCGACGGTCGAGTCGACCTGCTCGACCGGGCCGGATGGTTCGGCCTGCCCGGCGGAGCGACCGCGCTGCCTGCCGAGCGCTGCGGGAGGGTTTGGTTGCATCGCGGCTGGCTCGGTAGCGGTGGGCTCAGTCTGCGCCGGGGAGGGCGTGGACGATTGCCTGCTCGATGCCGTCTGCGTGAAGTCGGATGACGCCGAGGGCTGGCGCTGCCGGCAGCTTTGCGACCCTTCGCACCCTTGCCTGACTGACCTGTGTTCGCCGCTCGGTCCGCGCGGCGTGAGTGCCTGTCTTCCTGTCCCGTAGCCCGCGTGAGAAGCATGTCTGAAGGCGCCGCTGTCTATCTGCTTGATATCGAGGGCACGACCACCTCTGTGGGGTTTGTGTTCGATGTCCTCTTTCCCTTTGCGCGGCGTCAGGTGGCGGGCTTTCTGGCGGCGCAGGGAGCGTCGGCGGAGGTAGGCGAGACGCTCGCGCTGCTAGCGGCCGATGCGCGCGCCGAGCGGGCTGCAGGGCATGACTGCCCGGAGGTGTTGGAGGGTGCTGGGCTGCTGGCGACTGCGGAAGCCGCGATGCTTTGGATGATGGATCGCGACCGCAAAACGCAGGGCCTCAAACGGCTTCAGGGTCAGATTTGGCGTGCCGGCTACGAGCAGGGGAGGCTGGAGAGCGACGTGTTCGACGACGTTCCTGTGGCGCTGCGGAAGTGGCGTTCGGAGGGCGCGCGCATCTTCATCTACTCGTCCGGCAGTGTGGCGGCGCAGCAGCTCCTGTTCCGTTACTCACGGTGCGGCGACCTGACGTGGCTGCTCGACGGCTACTTCGACACGGCTATGGGCGAGAAGCGGAGCGCGGCGAGCTACGCACGGATTCTAGCGGAGGTGGGTGCAGTGGGGTCGCAGGTTCTGTTCCTGACCGACATCGTCGCCGAGGCCGATGCTGCGACGGCCGCCGGCATGCGGGTCTGCATCGCCGAGCGGCCGGGAAATGCCGCGCAGCCGGAGCACGGCTACCCGGTATCGAGCCGGTTCGATCTGCTCTAGCGTCCGACAGCTTCGAGGAGGCGGTCCCAGACGGTGTCGCGGGGGAAGAGGGCCTGACCTTCGGTGAGCCAGTAATGGGCCTCATCCATCTTCCCGTGGCGGGTTAGCCGCTCCACATGGAAGACGAGCGCATCGCGGCTCCTGCCAAGCATGGGGAGGAGGATTCGCTCGAGGTCTGCGGGCCTCTCTGCGGCGTCGGCAGTGCGGTCTGCGAGTGCAAGGAGCGCGGCGGTCCAACGAGGGTGCCACTCGGGGCTCGTGGCCGCCTGCAGGATGAACTCGGCGCTGGCGGCGAGATGTTCTGCGGGGAAGAGCGCCGCGAGGTCGTTGATGGGGGCCGGGCTGGCGGCGAGGTCTGCCGTTGCGACCGTCAGCGGCAGGAGCTGCTCCATGAGGAGGCGGTCAGCGGGCCGATCACGCAGCGCCCAGAGGAGCGGCCTGTGGTGCGCCATGACGAGGTTTGCCCAGTCGGTGACGATTCGCTCCCAGTCGGCGGCGGCCTCGGGCCGCTCTGCGAGGTGGAAGGCGATGGCGTCGCGCGCGGCCGCGACCTGTCCGGCCAGTTCTGCGAGGAGCTCGATGGTCTCGGACCAGGGGCGGCCAGCGGCGAGGTCGAGCTGCTTGGCGGCGTTCGTCCAGGCGAGGCGGAGTTCGGGCGCCAGCTGTGCGTCGAGGAGGGCGGAGGCGTTGGCGAGCGCGGGGATGGAGGCCGCCTCGACGGAGCGGATGAGGAGCTGCGCTGCAACCTCGCAGGTGTCGAGCCAGGAGAGGTCCGTGGGCGCGATGAGATCAAGTTGATGGGTATCGTTCTGCTGCGGCTCGATGAGGTCGCGGAGGAGCCACCGTGAGCCGTGTAGGCCGTGCTGGGTGAGGAGTCTGCCGGCGAGGAGCGTGGCCTCGTTCCTGTGCAGGCCGGGGAGGAGCGCGAGTGCGGATTTGCTACGCATGGGATCCAAAAAAGCGGAGGAGGGAGGCTTGACGCGCTGCGGCAGTTTCACCACATTGGAGGGTAGGAACTTGGCTGAGGATCGGGCAAGTTCTGAGGCGCACCGGCCTGCCATGTTTCTGAATGATGCTTCATTCAGTCAGGGGGTTGGGGGCGCTTCCGTGTCGCCCCCGGTTCTGCTCCCATCCCCACCTGCGAGGTAGTCATGAGTCACTTGAAGTTCGACACGCGCGACTGGAAGTTCATCCTTCACGAGCAATACGACCTCAAGCAGCTTCTCGGCCTCAAGAAGTATGCAGACTTCGACATCGAGACGCTGGACACCGTTGCGGACGAGGGCATCAAGTTTGCGATTGATGTCGTGGCTCCCATCAATGGCCCCGGCGACGCCGAGGGTTGCCGGGTGGCCGATGGTCGCGTGACGGCGCCCAAGGGTTACGCGGAAGCCTGGAAGAAGCTGGGCGCAAACGGCTGGAACGGCGCGATTCACACGCCGGAGTTTGGTGGCCAGGGTCTGCCGCTCTTCTCGATGATGCCTGTGTTTGAGGCGATGAACGGAGCGGGTCAGGCCTTCTTCATGTACTCGCAGCTCACCTCTGGCGCGGCCCACCTCGTGGAGAACTTCGGCAGCGAGAAGCTCAAGAAGCTCTACTGCGAGAAGATGTACACGGGCGCCTGGGGCGGCACGATGTGTCTGACCGAGCCCGGCGCCGGCTCTGCTGTTGGAGACCTCGTGACGACCGCGGAGCTGCAGCCGGATGGGCGCTACAGCATTGAGGGAACCAAGATTTACATCTCGGGTGGCGATGCCGACTTCTACGGCAATGTCGTCCATCTGGTGCTTGCCCGCGTGAAGGGTGACCCGGCCGGCATCAAGGGCGTCTCGCTCTTTGCTGTGCCCCGCGACTGGGTGAACGACGATGGCTCCACGGGGGAGTTCAACAACGCCTACGTCGAGAGCATCGAGCACAAGATGGGCATCAACGGCTCGGCGACCTGCCAGCTGTCGTTCGGCAACCGGGCGCCCACCTATGGCTACATGGTCGGCGAGCCCTGCAGCGGCATCGTCTACATGTTCCAGCTGATGAACGAGGCGCGCATCATGTGTGCGGTGCAGGCGAGCGCGATCGCGAACGCCTCCTTCCAGCAGGCGATTGCCTACTCCAAGGACCGCAAGCAGGGCGGCGACGTGACCGACCTTGGCGGCGCCAGCGTCGAGATCATCCGCCACCCCGATGTGCGGCGCAACCTGATGCTGATGAAGTCCTACGCCGAGGGCACGCGGGCGCTCATCGCCCGGGCGTCCTGGGCTGCCGACTTCAGCATGAGCTCCGACTCGGAGAGCGAGAAGGAGAACTACCACAACATGCTCGACCTCATGATTCCGATCGTGAAGGCCTACACGACGGACAAGGCGTTCCGGACGACCGAACTCGGCATCCAGGTCTTCGGCGGTTACGGCTACTGCCGCGACTACCCGATGGAGCAGTACCTTCGGGATGTGAAGATTACCTCCATCTACGAGGGCACCAATGGCATCCAGGCGCTCGACCTGCTCGGCCGCAAGATGCGGCTCAAGGGCGGCTCGCTCTTCATGCAGTATGTGATGGAGCTGTCGCAGTTCGTGGAGCAGCATAAGGCGCACTCCGTGCTTGGCGTTGCTTCGGAGACGCTTGGTGAGGCGCAGGGTGCGCTTGGCGAGGTGGCCTTCTGGCTCTCGTCGCAGCCGCGCGCGGCGGTGGCGAACACGCTGCTGCAGGCCACTCCCTTCTTGGAGCTGTTCGGCGACGTGATGGTGGGCCACATGCTGATGCAGCAGGCGGTGCTGGCATCGAGCAAGCTGGAAGCGAAGCTTGGTCGTCCGTCGGCGACGCGCGAAGAGCGCGAGGCCGATGCAGATGTGAACTACTATGCGGGCAAGATCGACGTGGCTCGCTTCTTCGTGAACGAGGTTGTCTCGTTCGCCAAGAACCGCGCCCGCGCGATGACGACGGGCGTGAACGTCGCCAACGAGATGGTCTGGTAATCTGGCCGGTGCGCCGTGCCCTCAGGGGAGCGTGCGCACCAATCGGAAGCCGAGCGTGGCGGCCGGAGCATCCCAGGTGTTCTGGTCGTGGACTGCTACCCGGATGAATTGGCCGTCGCTGCTGTAGCCGCCGCCTCGGACGGCGCGCGCGAAGCCGACGGCGGCGCCTGTGGGATCGGTGACATCGCCAGGGTAGGGGCCGGCTGCGTCCCAGGTCCACTCCCAGACGTTGCCGATGGTGTCGCGCAGTCCCCAGGCGTTGGGCAGTCGTGTGCCGACGGGCTGTGTTCGGCCTTCGCTGTTGGAGGCAAACCAGAGGAAGTTGGTGTCTTCGAGCATGCCCCAGGGGAAGGTGGAGGTGGTGCCGGCGCGGGCTGCATACTCCCATTCGCTTTCGGTGGGCAGACGGTAGCCGGTGCAGGCGGTTCCAGACGGCAGGGTTGCGCCGGTGCAGCCGGTGTGGGTGCCATCCTGCCAGCCGTTTCGGCCATCTGCACATCCGAGGAGGGTGTAGCAGGTGGGGAGTCCCTGCTCGGTAGAGAGGGCGTTGGCGAAGGCGAGGGCGCTGAACCAGTCGAGTTGCTCTACGGGGCCCACATCGAAGTTGTTCTCGGTGGTCGTGACGGTGCCGGTGGGGGACTGGAAGAAGGAGGGGTTGAGGCCGCCTGAGAGGCGCTTCCACTCGGCCTGCGAGGTCTCGGTTCGGCTCATGAAGAAGGGGCGGGTGAGGGTGACGGTGTGCTGGGTCTCACTTGGGTCGCGGCCGACTTCGGTGTCAGGCGAGCCCATGAGGAAGCTCCCGGCCGGGATGAAGACCATGCCGATGGGGGCGCAGCGGTCTTGTGAGGTGCCCTCGGGTTCGGTGGCGCAGTTGCCCGAGATGCAGACCGCGTCGTCGCTGCAGGCGGCGCCGAGGGGCTGGCTCGCGGTGCAGCCAGCAACGGGCTCGACGCAGGTGAGGCGTCCGGGCTGGGCTGCGTCGCAGGCGAACTGTCCGCATCGTCCGCAGGC